>CALWNS010000021.1 GCA_944382805.1 uncultured Gemmiger sp.
CCCACCGTGATGACGCAGGCGCTGCCGTCGGAGAAGCTCTGCGGGTCGGACAGCAGCACCCCTTTGCCGGCGGTGGCGGTGCCAACCAGGCTGGCGCCGCTGAGCTTGCGCAGGGCGTTGGCGAACAGTTCGGCCCCGCCGGCCGTGCTGCCGTTGACCAGGCAGACCATGGGCAGGGTCAGTTCGTGGTCGTCCGAAACGCGCAGGTCGGACACGGTGCCGTCCTTGGCCTGGCTTTGGGCGATCAGGCCGGCCGGCACGCAGTAATCGGCGGCGATCAGGGCGGCGTTGAGGTCATCGCCGGTGTTGTCGCGCAGATCGAACACCAGGGCCTCGGCCCCCTGCTCCAGCAGGGAATCCACGGCGGTGCGGAATTCCTGGCCGGTGCCGCTGCCAAAGGAATCGATCTCGATATAGCCGACGCCGCCCTCCAGCAACTGGGAGAATACCGTAGATACGGTATAGTTGGCCCGCACCAGCTCCAGCGTTTGCTCCTGCCGGTCGGGCGTGAGGTAGGTGATGCTGACGGTGGAGCCTTCCTCGCCCACCAGGGCGGAGTTGATGGCGGCGGTATCGACCATGGCGCGCACGCCGGCGCCGTTGACGGCGGTGATAAAGCCGCCGGCCTGCAGGCCGTTTTCGGCCGCCGGGCTGCCCTGGTAGATGCGCAGGATGCGCGCATAGCCGGAGGACGGGTCCTTGATGATCTGCACGCCGATGTTCATCAGGCGGCCGTTTTCCAGGCCCACGCGCTCGGAATACGCCTTGGCCGAATAGTAGCGCGCGTACGGGTCGTTGATGCCCAGCATATAGCCGGAGGCGATGGTATCGTTGAGGGTATCCTCGTTGATATCGGCGTATTCGTTGTTGCGCACATAGCGGTCGACTTCTGCGAGTTTGTTGTACATCTGTTCCCGGTTTTTAACGCCGGAAACGATGTTGTTGAACATATTCATCGAGACGACCATCGTGATGGAAAAGGTAACGGCCATGGCGATCAGGGTCACGGTGGCGGCCACGGCCAGGTTGACTTTTTTGCTCATCGGGCAGGGTCCTTTCGTTCAGGCTGGGGCGCGGCGCTCAGACAAAGGCGTAGATCACGCTGGAGAACAGCCCCAGCACCATCAGCGCGGCGATGACCAGGCAGGCGATGCGCGCCCCGGTTTTATGCGGTTTGTGTTCCATGCGGCGGTACTCCCCTTTTTGCCTTAGTGCGGCACATAGTTCAGCGGGTTGGTGCGCGCGCCGTTCACGCGCAGTTCCAGGTGCAGGTGGTTGCCGGTAGAGTTGCCGGTGGAGCCGACATAGCCCAGGATATCCCCCTGCGAAACGGCCTGCCCCACGCTGACGGACGGCCAGCGGATCATGTGGGCGTAGAGCGTGGCGTAGGTAGTGCCGTTGTCGTCGGTGCCGTGGTAGACCATGACGTAGTTGCCGTAGCTGTAATGGTTCTGCACCGTGATGACCTGGCCGGAGGCAACGGCGCGGATGGGCGTGTTGCCGGGCGCGGCAAAGTCCACGCCCTTATGGCCGCCCGCGCCGTACTGGCAGGAAATGTACTTGTAGCTGTCCAGCGGGCAGATAAAGTTGAGCGAACAGCTGATGGGCGCTTCGGAAAAGCTGCCCTGCGCGTCGCTGATCAGCTGGCGCAGGTAGGCGTCCACCTCATCGCAGGCTTTGTTGAAAGCCGCCTGCTTTTCGCTGACGGCGGCGGCCAGGGCCTCTTCCATGGCTTCGGCCTGGGTCAGGGTGTTATCCAGCTGCTGCTTGACGCCTGCCAGCTCGGTGGCGGTGGCGGTCAGTTCGTCCTGGTTGGCCTGCTGCTGGGCCTCCTGCGCTTCCAGCTCCTGCTTTTCGGTCTGCAGCTGGGCTTTTTCGGTTTCCAGCTGGGCTTTCTGGGTATCCAGCTCGGTGCAGATCTGCTGGTCCTGCGCGGCGATGCTGTCCATCACGCGCTGGTAGGTCAGCAGCTGGAACATATTGCTGACGTTGGACAAAAGTTCGATGCCGCCGCTTGCGTTCAGCCGCTGCACGGCCAGCAGGCGCTCTTTGAACGCTTCGATCTGGGCGTCGAACTCCGCCTGTTTGGCGTCCACTTCGGCCTGCTTTTCGGTGATGGCCTGGTCCTTGGCGGCGATCTGCTCGTTCAGGGCCTCGATCTTCTGCTGGATGCCGGCGATCTCGCCCTCCAGCTGCTCCTGCTGCTCCATGACCTCGGCGCGCTGCTCCTCGGTCAGGGTGATGGTCTCCTGGTTTTCCTGCTGCTGCTGCTGCGCGGCTTCCAGCTCCGCCTTGGCCTGGTCGCGATTGGCTTCCAGCTGTTCCTGCTTCTCATCGGCCAGGGCCGGGCCGGTGGCCTGCACGGCCAGCATGACGGCCATGCACAGCGCCAGGGCAAAGGACAAAACGCGGCGCAGCCGCGCGCGAATGAGACGATGGGTCATAAGTAGTTGATTCCTTCCCCGCTGCGCGGATCAGACGTTGAGATGCTTGCGGATGCTGGTGGCCGTGCCGATGCCGCACAAGACAAAGCCGAACACGACAAAGCCGCCCACCACAAAATACCACACCTGCTGCAGCGGCACCAGCGTGCCGCCGAACAGCTGCCCAATGTTGGTGGGGTGCTCCAGATACCAGCGGTACAGCGCGTAATACGCGCCGCAGACGATGCCGGAGGAGATGGCCGCCGCCAGCAGGCCGGAGGCCGTGCCCTCGACAAAAAACGGGAAGCGGATGAAGCCGTTGGTCGCGCCGACCAGCTTCATGATGGCGATCTCCTTGCGGCGGGCGAACACCGTGATGCGGATGGTGTTGCTGATGACCACGATGCTGACCAGCGCCAGCACCAGCACCAGGCCGATGCAGATATAGTTGACCACGCGCTGCAGCGAAAGGAAGGTGCTGGCCGTGTCGAACGCGGCGCTGACCTCATCGACATTGGGCAGGGCCTGGATCTGCTCTACGATGGACTGCATCTGGCCCACATCCTGCACCGAGACGCGGAACATCTGCGGCATGGGGTTGTCCTCGGACAGGGCCGAATACAGGCTGGTATACTCCGACAGCATGGAGTCCCACTGGGAAAGGACTTCCTCCCGCGAGACGAACACGACTTCGGACACGCCGGGCACCGCGGCGATCTGGTCGCCCAGGGCCTGGATCTGCTCGTCGGTGGCTTCCTCCGCGGGGTAGACATAGCTTTCGTTCTGGGAGCCCATGTACTGGACCACGGCGTCCACATTGACGCCGAACAAAAACGCCGTGCCCACCAGGATCATGCAGACGGTCAGCACGCCCATGGAGGCCAGCGTCATCAGGCGGTTGGCTTTCATGCTGTGCAGCCCCTGCCCGACAAGATAGGTAAAACTGGAAAAACGCATAACTCCGCCCCCTTTTTACAGCAAAACCGGTTCCATGCCCATGGCCCGCATACGGGCTTCGTACTGTTGGGCAACGCCCGGGTGGGCGGTGTCGGCCGCCACCTGGCCGTGGGCCAGCGTGATGACCCGGTTGTGGTACTTGCCGGCCAGCTTCTGCACCAGTTCGTGCTCGTGCGTGACCACGACCACCGTGATGTGTACTTTGTTGATGGCTTCGAACAGCTGCATGATGTCCATGCTGAGTTCGGGGTCGATGTTGCCGGTCGGCTCGTCGGCAATGATGAGCTTGGGGCCGTGGGCCAGCGCGCGGGCCACCGCCACGCGCTGCTGCTCGCCGCCGGAAAGTTCGTCCGGCAGGCGGTCCATCTTGTCCTCCAGCCCGACCAGGCTGAGGGCGAACGGCACGCGGTTCTTGATGGTCTTGGTCGAGATGTTGGTCACGCGCATGGCAAACGCCACGTTCTCGTACACGGTCATGGTGGGGATCAGGCGGAAGTCCTGGAACACCACGCCCATCTGGCGGCGCATATAAGGCACTTTGCGCCGGCGCAGGCGGGTCAGGTCCTGGCCGTTGATGAAAACGCGGCCCTCGGTGGGCTTTTCCTCCATCAGCATCAGCTTGAGGAAGGTGGATTTGCCCGCGCCGGAATGGCCGAGCACAAAGACGAATTCGCCTTCCTCGATGTGCAGGCTGATATCGTCCAGCGCGACGTTCTCGTCGTTTTGCGTCTCGTAAACTTTGGTAACGTGTTCAAATTGGATCATGGCACACCCCTGCTATGAAGCACTTCCCTGCCCACTGACGGGCAGAACGATACAACTATTACTTTACCATTAATGCCCGCCCGCGTCAAGCGCGGCCGGGGACAGGCCGGCGCGCAAAAGCGCGATTTTGGCGCCCCTGCCGGCAAATGTGGAAAATTTGTAAAAGTTTTAGTACAGCGTCAAAAAATCCCCGGCAGCGCGGCTGCCGGGGGATAGGTTTTCCTGTTAATATTTGGCCGGGTTGGCGGAGAGGTACTTTTTGACCATCAGCGCCACTTTGAACACGATGGCGTCGTCGAACTTGCGCAGGTCCAGGCCGGTGAGCTTCTTGATCTTTTCCAGGCGGTAGACCAGCGTGTTGCGGTGTACGAACAGCCCGCGGCTGGTTTCGGAGACATTCAGGTTGTTTTCGAAGAAGCGCTGGATGGTGAACAGCGTTTCGGAGTCCAGGCTGTCGATGCTGTCCTGCTTGAACACCTCGTGCAGGAAGGCTTCGCACAGGGTGGTGGGCAGCTGGTAGATCAGGCGGGCGATGCCCAGGTGGTCGTAGGAGATGACCTGCTTTTCGGTATCAAAGACCTTGCCGACCTCCATGGCGATCTGGGCTTCCTTAAAGCTGGCGGCCAGGTCCTTGATGTTGCCGATGGGCGTGCCGATGCCGACCACCGCCTTGATATAATGCTCGCCCTGCAGGGTGTCCACGATGGAGGCGGCCAGCTTTTCCATATCGCGGGTGCTGTTGTCCGGGCGGATCTCCTTGACCAGGACGGTGTCGCTCTCGCTGATATTGAACACAAAGTCCTTCTGCTTGTCCGGGAACAGGCCGCTGACCACATCGTAGGCCGAGATATCGTTGCCGCTGGTCACGCGGATCAGCAGCACCACGCGCTGCACATCGGACACAAAATGCAGTTCGCGCGCCTTGGCGTAAATATCGCCGGGCAGGATGTTATCCAGCACCACGTTTTTGATAAAGTTCGTTTTGTCGAACTTTTCGTCGTGATATTGCTTGATGCTCTGCAGGCTGACGGCCAAAAGGGCCGCAAACTGGCCGGCCGTGGCGTCCACGCCCTCGACAAAGACGGCGTAGTCGTTGTGTTTGGCGTTGGAGAACTGATGGTAGGCGTAGCCGTCCTTGACAAAGGCGTCGCCGGCCGTCAGGCGGTTGGCGGCGAAGCCCTCCCGCAGTTCCCCGATCTGCCCCAGCTCCGAGCAGGCGATAACGGTCCCGGTCTCGTCCACGACCCCCACCACGCGATCGATCGCGCCTTTCATCTGGTAGACCACATTCTGGAATACCCTGTTCGCCATGATGCCCTCTCCTTATCTTGTGCCGAATGACCAAACGCGATGCGCCGCGCCATCGGGACTGCAAGCTGTGAATTTGACCCAATTCCCCGGGCCCTTGATGTATATTTTACACAATCCGCTTGACTTTTGCAACAGTTTTCCACGAAAAAACCGGTTTTTTCTTGTGTAGTTTTGTTTTGAGGCCCCAAAACCTTATTTTTCCGGCCCCGCAGCCGGGCAAAACTTCCGTCAAATTGCCAAATCAATCCGCTTTGGGGCCGTGCGCGTCCTGCTCCCGCTGCAGCGCGCCGGTGCCGCCCTCCACGACGCCGCGGCGGGCGAACACATAGGCGATGGAGCGGAAAAAGATGGCCAGATCCTTGCGGAAGGTGATGTCGGCCGCGTATTCGCCGTCGTAGCGGGCCTTAACGTCGATGGGCAGTTCGTCCCGCCCGTTGACCTGGGCCAGGCCGGTCAGGCCGGGGCGGATATCGTTGGCGTGTACGGCGTCGCGCGCTTCGATCAGGTCGTACTGGTTGTACAGCGCCGGGCGCGGGCCGATGATGCTCATCTGCCCGGCAATGATGTTGTAGATCTGGGGCAGTTCGTCCAGGCTGGTGCGGCGCAGGAAGGCCCCGCTTTTGGTGATGTAGGAATCGGCGTTTTTGAGCAGATGGGTCGGCACATCGTGCGGGGTGTCCCCGCGCATGGTGCGGAACTTGAGGATGTTGAAATGCGTTTTGCCCGCGCCGACCCGCCGCTGGCGGAAAAACACCGGTCCCGGCGAGTCCAGCTTGATCCACAAAGCCAGCAGCGCCATGGGGATGGCCAGCACAACAGCCGCCGCCAGCGAAAGCAGCAGGTCCAGCAGGCGTTTGATGTGGTTCTTATACATGGCTCAGCCCTCCCCTGTCTCGCGCGCAGCGGCCGCCGCGGCCGCGCCGGCCGCCACCGCGTTTTTGTCAAACAGGCCGGTATTGCCCCGCGCGGCGCTGACCGAATGATCCTCGTTGACCTTGCGGTTGGGGTGGTAGCGGCCCACGATGCGCTGCAAACCTTCCACCACCGACTCATCGTTGTGTTCCGCACAGATCTGCAGGTGCTGCAGGTCGGTGTAGAACCGCGCCAGGTCGATGTCCATGGGCGGGGCGATAAAGATCTTGTTGTGGGCGGTGCGGCGCATCTTGTCCTGTTCGGAGTCAAGCATCAGCTCCTCGTACAGCTTTTCGCCGGGGCGCAGGCCGGTGATCTCGATGGGGATATCGGTGCCCGGCTCATAGCCGTAAAAGCGGATCAGGCGGGTGGCCAGGTCCATGATGCGCACCGGTTCGCCCATGTCCAGCACGTAGATGCTGCCGCTCTTGGCCAGGCCGCCGGCCTGCAGCACGAGCTGCGCGGCCTCGGTGATGGTCATAAAGTAGCGCACGATGTCCGGGTGGGTGATGGTCACGGGGCCGCCGCGCTTGATCTGTTCCTCAAACAGGGGGATCACGCTGCCGTGGCTGCCCAGCACGTTGCCAAAGCGCACAGCCATGCACTTCATGTCCATGTTGGCGGCGTAGGTCTGGATGAGCATTTCGCAGATGCGCTTGGTGCAGCCCATGACGTTGGTGGGGTTGACCGCCTTGTCGGTCGAAAGCTGCACGAACCGCTCGACGTTATGCTCGGCCGCGGAGGTCAGCAGGTTTTTGGTGCCGAACACATTGTTTTTGACCGCTTCGGCCGGGCTGAGCTCCATCAGCGGCACGTGCTTGTGCGCGGCCGCATGGAACACCACCGAGGGGCGGTAGGTCTCGAACACTTCGTCCAGGCGGGCTTTGTCGCGGATGGAGCCGATGAGCGTGACGATGTGGGCGTCGCTGCCGTATTTGTTGCGCAGCTCCATCTCCAGTTCGTAGGCGCAGTTTTCGTAAATGTCAAAGATCAGCAGCTGGCGCGGGCTGTAGCGCATGATCTGGCGGCACAGCTCGCTGCCGATGGACCCGCCGCCGCCGGTGACCAGCACGACCTTGTCGTGCAGGTATTCCGAGATCTGCACGTTGTTGAGCTGGATCTCGTCGCGGGAAAGGAAGTCCGCCGTGTTCAGCTCGCGCAGGCCGGCGGCCACCGGCTTGCCGCTTTCGTCCACGGCCTGGGGGTCGTTGAGCATCCGCACACGGCAGTGGGTGGAGTTGCACAGGTTGATGACCTCGCGCAGGCGGTCGCCCTTGAGCGTGGTGATGGCGATGACGATCTCGACAATGTGGTACTTGCGCACCAGTTCCGGGATGTCGGAGATGGTGCCGCGCACCGGCACGCCCTGTACGCGCAGGTTGCGCTTGGTCAAATCGTCGTCCACAATGACGACCGGGTTGCCGAAGGAGGTGTTTTTGGTCTTGCACAGGTTGACGGCCCAGGCCCCGGCGTTGCCGGCGCCCACGATGAGCAGCGGGGTGCTGTCCCGCCGGGCGCGGCTTTTTTGGTCGCGTTCGGCCATGGCGGCCCGGAACGCGCGCGCGAACCGCCACAGGAAGCGCACCCCCGCCACCGCCGCCGTGTTGAACACCGCGCCGATGATAAGCACCGCGCCGCTGATGGTGCGCGTGCGGAAAAACATATCAAACAGCAGGATCAGGCCGGTGGCCAGGCCGGACAGGCAGAGCAGGCGCGCCAAATCGCGCATACCGGCGTATTCCCACATGATCTCGTACAAGCCGCCGAACCAGAACACGATCATATAGATCGGCAGGATATAGTACAGCATGGGGGCCATGGCCACGATGACCTGCTGGCGGTTGGCTTCGCGGATGACCTGCTCGCCCGCCATGCCGATGCTGGCGCCGGTATCGTCAAAGCGCAGCAGGATGGCCAGGTAGTAGCACAGCACGATCAGCCCGCAGTCCACCAGCATCAGCAGCAGGCGGCGCGGCAGGCCTTTTATCAGTTGTTCGTTGCTTGGTTTCATGCGCAGCGTTCCTTCGTGGGTCCCCCGCCGCAGCGCCGTGCCGGCGGGCGGGGCAGGCCCGGGTTTTTGATCCGTTTTGCCTTTATTCGACCGTTACGCTCTTGGCCAGGTTGCGCGGTTTATCCACATCCAGGCCCTTGGCGCAGCTGACATAGTAGGCCAGCAGCTGCAGCGGGATGACCGAAAGGCTGGTGGCAAAGCACGGCTCCGTTTTGGGCACATAGACCGTAAAGCCGGCCGTGTCCTCGATGCTGTAGTTGCCGTAGGTGGTCAGGCCCATCAAAAACGCGCCGCGGCTCTTGGCTTCGACCAGGTTGGAGACGGTCTTTTCGAACAGGTCCGGCTGGGTCAGCACGCCCACGACCAGCGTGCCCTTTTCGACCAGGGAGATCGGGCCGTGCTTCATCTCGCCGGCGGCGAACGCCTCCGAATGGATGTAGCTGATCTCCTTGAATTTCAGGCTGCCCTCCAGCGCCACGGCATAGTCCAGCCCGCGGCCGATGAAAAAGGCGTCCTTGGCGCTGGCGTATTTGCTGGCGAACCACTGGATGCGCTCTTTGTCCTGCAGGGTCTTTTCGATCTTATCGGGCAGGGCCTGCAGTTCGGCCACCAGGGCGGCGCAGCGGTCTTCTTCCAGCGTGCCGCGCACCTGGGCGAACGCGATGGCCAGCAGGTAGCAGGCCGCCAGCTGGGTGGAGTACGCCTTGGTGGTGGCCACGGCGATCTCCGGCCCGGCCCAGGTGTACAGGGTGGCGTCCGCCTCGCGCGCGATGGAGGACCCCACGACATTGACAACGCCGACGGTGCGCACGCCCCGCTGTTTGCACAGGCGCAGGGCGGCCAGCGTGTCGGCCGTTTCGCCGCTCTGGCTGATGATGACGGCCAGGGAATCGGGTTCCAGCACCGGGTCGCGGTAGCGGAACTCGCTGGCCACGTCGACTTCCACCGGCAGGCGGGCCAGGCTTTCGAACACATAGCGGGCGGCCACGCCGACATGGTAAGCGGAGCCGCAGCCCACGATATACAGCCGGCGCACGGCGCGCAGGGCTTCCTCGTCCAGCGAAAGCTCGCTGAGGTCCACGCGGCCGTCCTTGATGCGCGGGCTGATGGTATCGCGCACGGCGGCCGGCTGCTCGTGGATCTCCTTCATCATAAAATGCTCGTAGCCGCCCTTTTCGGCCGCTTCGGCGTCCCATTCGATGGTGGAGGGCTGCTTTTCGATCTGTTCGCGGTCGATGTTGTAGAAGGTGATGGCATCGGGCGACAGGCAGGCGATCTCCAGGTTGTCGATATAATAGACGGTGCGGGTATACTTGAGCAGGGCCGGCACGTCGGAGGCGATGAGGTTGCCGTTTTCGGCCTTGCCCACGATCAGCGGGCTGTCCTTGCGCACGGCGTAGACCACGCCGGGGCGGTCGGCAAACAGCACACCCAGCGCGTAGGAGCCGCGCACGTGCAGCATCATGCTGGTGATGGCCTTGAGCGGGTCGCCGGCGGCCTCGCCGGTATAATAGTAGTCGATCAGCTGGGCCACGACCTCGGTATCGGTCTGGGAGGCGAACTCGTAGCCGCGGTTCACCAGGCGGTCTTTCAGCTCCTGGAAGTTTTCGATGATGCCGTTGTGTACCACGGCGATCTTTTCGTCGCGGCTGTAGTGGGGGTGGGCGTTGGCCACCGAAGGCTCGCCGTGGGTGGCCCAGCGCGTGTGGCCGATGCCGCAGGTGCCCTGCACCGCGTTCCCGCCGTCCGTCATATCGCTGAGCACGCGCAGGCGGCCCTTGGCCTTGACGACTTCGATCTTGCCGGCGGCGTTCTGCACGGCGATGCCGGCCGAATCATAGCCGCGGTATTCCAGCTTGGCCAGGCCGTCCAGCAAAATAGGCGCGGCCTGCCCGGCGCCGGTAAAGCCAACGATTCCACACATAAAATTCCCTCCTGTAAAACGGGCGCACGGCCCCGCGCGGTCTTTTGACCGGATGGTTCAAATAAGTATATGCAATTAGTATATGCGATTTTGCGGCAAATGTCTACCGACTTTTTGCCCGCGCAAAGCAAAAGCCGGCCGTCAAGGGCAACGACCGGCCTGCTGCACGCTTCTCCCTTTCCAGTTTCTTTCTTACACCGTTCAAGACTTGTTAAAGCAGAGCGCGTACTTAAATAAAGATAGCACGAAACCCGGCCCGGGGCAAGGAAAACACAGCCATTTCTGTTTCACAAAGGCAAGGTCGGCTATTTTGCAGAAGATTCTTTTGTTTTAAGGCTTCTGCACAAAATAATCTTAAGTCCCGGACGCACGCCGCGCGCACACCACATATCGCCCGTTGGCGGTGGAATATTCGCAGGTGGACAGCGTGAGCAGCTCGTCGCCGTATTGGGGCGTGATGCCGCTGTCCACATCGCTGCGGCGTTTGACCTCGCCCACAAAGGCGTTGAAGGCCGCTTCGTCCAAATCGATGCAGGTGTTGTAGGCAAAGTCCGGCTCGGCGGCCACGTCGATGGCAAACGCGGCGAACACCTCGTACTCGCCGCCGCCGTACAGCGTATCCAGGCGAACGGCGGGGTGTTTGCGGTAGGTCTCGGGGTATTTATAATCGGTCAGGCAGCCAAAGATGGTGCCGGTTTTCATGTTGTGGCCGTAGATGACCAGGTTTTCGCTGCGGCGCTCGGCCGTGAGCGTGCAGCCGGCCTCCAGGTAGGGCACGCCGGAATCGCTGTATTCGCCCTCGAAATCATGGCGCAGGTAAAAGTCCGGGTCGTCGGGGCTGTACATGACCGGGAAGCTTAAGTTGGTGCCCTGGATGCGGATCCAGCCGATAAAGTCCGGGTTGCGCGCGCGCAGCGCCGCAAAGCGGGCGGCGGTCTCGTCCGGCTGGGCGGCGGCTGCCTGCGTATCGGGCAGCGCGGCAAGCTGTTCCAGCTCGGCAAATTCCAGGCCGGTGCGGCGGTCCTGCCACAGGCGGCGCAGCAGCAGGCCGCCGCTGAGCAGGAACACGGCGGCAAAAAACACGAGCGCCGCCGTATACAGCGCGCGGATCGGGCGGTTCATAGGGGTTCCTCCGTGCGGCAGGGCCGCAAAAAGTGGGTTCTAAAGTGGATTTTGGGGTGGCCTTTTGGTCACCATGCAACAGTATACACCCCGGCACGGCATTTGGCAAGCGGCAAAGACTTGGCAAAGAACGCCGCCGTATGGTATACTGGGGCTAACCGATTTCCTACGTTTTTGCGCAAGAAAGGAGCTGTTAGATGCTGGCTGGGCTGCTGTTGTTTTTTGCCGTGGTGATGTTTGCCTGTACGGCGTTCCGCCGCCTTTCGGACCGGCTGGGGGTGCCGGCGCTGCTGGCGTTCATGTTTTTGGGGATGCTGTTTGGTTCGGACGGGCTGTTCAAGATCCCGTTTGAGGATTACGCCTTTGCCGACCGGATCAGCACGGTGGCGCTGCTGTTCATCATGTTTTACGGCGGCTTTGGCACCAACTGGCGCGCGGCGCGGCCCGTTGCGGCCCCGGCCATCGTGCTTTCCAGCCTGGGCACCGTGCTGACCGCGGTGCTGACCGGGCTGTTCTGCCACCTGGCGCTGGGGATGCAGCTGCTGGAGGGGCTTTTGTGCGGCGCGGTGCTGGGTTCGACCGACGCGGCTTCGGTCATTTCGATTTTGCGCGCGCGCAGCCTGGCGCTGAAGGAAAACACCGACTCGCTGCTGGAGGTGGAAAGCGGCTCCAACGACCCGTTTGCCTATATGCTGACCGCCGTGCTGCTGACCGCCATGGAAAGCGGCATCACTGCGGGTTCGGTGGTGCGGCTGCTGGCCGCGCAGCTCGTGTTCGGCCTGGCGTTCGGCTTTGGCGTGGGGCTGCTGGCCCGCTTTGTGCTGGGGCGGCTGCACAGCCATGACCCCGGCTTTGACACGCTGTTTGTGGTGGCGGCCGCGCTGCTGAGCTACGCCGCGCCGGCCGCTTTGGGCGGCAACGGTTTTTTGAGCGTGTACATCACCGGCATCCTGCTGGGCAACAGCGAGCTGGGCAGCAAGGGCACGCTGGTGCCGTTTTTTGACGGGGTGACCGGGCTGATGCAGATCGTGCTGTTCTTTTTGCTGGGGCTGCTCTCCTTCCCCTCCCAGATGCCGGCGGTGCTGCTGCCGGCGGCGGCCATTGCGCTGTTTTTGACCTTTGCCGCGCGGCCGGCGGCCGTGTTTTTGCTGATGGCGCCGTTTGGCGGCAGCGTGGCCCGGCGGCTGCTGGTGAGCTTTTCCGGCCTGCGGGGGGCGGCGTCCATCGTGTTTGCGGTCATGACGGTCATCAGCCCGGTGGCGACCGATAACGACCTGTTCCACATCGTGTTTTTGATCGTGCTGTTTTCCATCGCCCTGCAGGGTTCGCTGCTGCCGCTGGCCGCGCGGCGGCTGGGTATGATCGACGCCGGCGGCAACGTAATGAAAACCTTTACCGACTATGTGGACGAAGCGCCGGTGCAGTTCATCCAGTTTACGGTGCCGCTGTCCCACCCCTGGTGCGGGCGCGCGGTGCGGGAGCTGGTGCTGCCGCCGGGCACCATCCTGATCAGTTTGCAGCGCGGGGACGAACAGCTGGTGCCGGGCGGCGCCACCAAGCTGCTGCGCGGCGACCGGCTGATCCTGGCGGCGCTGGAGCCGGAGGCCCTGCCCGGCGTACACCTGACCGAAAAAACGGTGGAGGCGGACGATTTGGCCGCCGGCGCGCGCCTGGCCGATGTGCCGCTGCGCACCGGCGCGCTGGTGGTGCTGGTGCAGCGGGGCGAAGGTTACCTGATCCCCAACGGCAGCACGGTGCTGCAGCCGGGGGACGTGCTGGTCATCAACAGCAAGGATTGAAGCGGTGGGCGAAAAATATACGCTGTAGGGCCCGCCAAAAGAAAAAGCCTTTTATTATCCAAAATATTCCTTAACAGCACTTGACCCCCCCCCGCCCGATTTCTGGTATACTTTACTAAATCCGATTGTTGGAAAAGATCGGCAATTTTGTAAAGGAAGTGTTGTACCATGAAACGAGTACAAAAGGGCCTCTCCCTGGTGTTGGCCCTGGCGCTGTGCGGCTCCCTGCTGGCCGGCTGCGGCGGGCAGACCACCGCCCCGGCGCAGGACGGGGACACGGCGGGCGAGCCGGCCGCGGAGGCGGGCGAAGCCGATGCGGCGCAAAGCGGCGGCGAGACGGCGGCCGGCCTGGCCGCGCTGATCGCCGCCAGCGAAGCCCCCACGGCGGTCAGCCTGACCTACGACCTTTCCGGCGTTGGCACGGCGGGCGGCGGCCAGGTGGAATTTGAAGAGTATGTGTACTATACCGAAGCCCCGGATTCGGACGATTGTTCTCTCTCGCAGGTGAATTCGGTCAGCTTCGATGCGGATGATACCTCCGCTTTCCAGTCTTCCAACGCAGATTCCTACTATGTGGGCGGCGCCTATTATGGCACCAATGCGGACTATGACCTGGTGCGCAGCGAAACGCCGACCGTAGAGCCGCTGGCCGCGGCGCCCGGCACCAAGCTGCTGGCGGCGGCCGCCGCTTGCGAGCCGACCACCGCCGCCAACGAGTACGACACTTTGGTGGAGACCTACGCCTTCAGCCTGGAGGGCGAGGCGCTGAAGGAGGTCGTGGAGGACGCCTGCCCCGGCCTGCTGGACGGGTTGGACAGCGCCGCCGATTGGTCGGCGGTGACCGGCGACTGGACCGTGGAGGTCAGCGAGCACGGCTCCCTGAACTCGGCCGTGCTGGACAGCCCCAGCCTGGGCGCGCTGTTCCTTGCCGGCGCAGACCAAGCGAACTGCAGCGAGTTGACGCTGGGTGTAAGTTTTGCCTATGACAACGAATTCTTTTACCCGCCCGAGGACCTGAGCAGCGCTGCCGACGGCGAAGCCGCGGCGGTCAAAACCATCCCCGAGCTGCTGGGCGCAGCCCTTGGCGAGTCCGCGGCGGACGCCGTGACCGATGCGATGCAGCAGGAGATGGAAGAGTTTGAAGAGGTCGAGGTGGAGGGCGAAGGCAGCGTGACGCTGTACTACGGCGACGTACAGGTCGAGTTCTCGCTGCCCACCGAGGTGCCCGACTACGACAAGATCAGCCAGATCCAGCCCAATATGGCAATTCTTTCGCACGTAGCCTATGCGGAAAGCCCGACAAAGAAAGGCGACACCGGCCGTACCCGCGTGTTCCTGGAAGCCGGCACGCCGGAGGAGATCCACTCTGCCTATTTCGGCAGCCTGGGCGACAGCGAGCCGGAGGAGGCGACTATTGGCGGGTACGAGGGCCTGCGCGCGTTTGGTGAAAGTGAATACGAATTCAGCGAGCATACAACGGCGAACAAGAACTATTTCTTTGCCACCGATGTCGGCGGCGGCATGACCCTGTGCGTGATCGTGGAGAGTTCCTACACGGTCGGGGAAGAATCCTCTAATATGAACGAGGGCATCCTGGAAGTTTTGCTGAACCACTGCACGGTCCTGTAAGCGCGCTGCGCGTAGGATATGGCACGGCCCCGGCCGGACATTGCGTCCGGCCGGGGCCGTTTGGTTTGCCGTATTTGGGGGAACGCGGCGGTCGCCGCAAGGCTTGCGGGACGATGCGGGCACCGTCCCCTGCAGGCCGCCGGGTCAGCGGATCTCCACGTTCAGGCGGTATTTCAGGTTGCCCAGGATCTTTTTGACAAAGCGGTCCACTTCCTCCGGGGCCAGGGGTTTATCGCCGGGGACAAAGTGCAGGGTGAACGCCATGCTCTTTTTGCCCGCGCCGATGGCCTCGCTGCGGTAGATATCGAACAGCTGCACTTCGCCCAGATGCGGGCAGGCGCGGCGCATTTCGGCAATGATATCGCCGCAGGCGGTGGCTTCTTCGGCCACCAGCGCCAGGTCGCGGGCCACGGCCGGGTGTTCGGGCAGCGGGGCGTAGCGCAGCGCGGCGCGGCGGTGGGCCATCAGGGCGGCCCAGTCGATCTCGGCCAGGAAGATCTTCTGGTTATCGCGGCTGTCCTTGGGCAGTTTGAGTTCGGCGGTCACATCGTTGGCCAGCTTGCCGAACACGCCGATGCATTCGTCCCCGCACAGGATGTCGGCGCTGACGCCGGGGTGCAGCCAGGGGGCGTTTGCGCGGCGGTAGCCAAACTCGATGCCGAACGCGCGGCCCAGCGCCTCGATGGCGCCCTTGAGGGCAAAGAAGTCCTCCTGCTCGCCAAAGGCGGCCAGGCCCAGGTGCAGGCGTTCCTCCGGCAGCTCGGTCAGCGGCTGCTGGTGCGGGATATAGATGTTGGCCAGCTCGAACAGGCGGCCGGCGGCGTTGCCTTTTTTCAGGTTTTCCACCGCCGCGTTCAGCAGCGAAGGCGCCAGCAGCGGGCGCATGATGGTCAGGTTGGAGGAGATGGGGTTCAAAATGCGCACCACATTGCGCTGCGGCGCGTCGGGCGCGATGTGCAGCGCGTCCAGGTCGGCGTCGGCATAGAACGAAAGGGTGATGGCCTCGTAAAAGCCCTGGGCGCACAGCGCGCGCTTGGCCCGGGCCTGGCGCTGCTGGTCCGGCGTAAGGCCGCCGCCGGTGACGGTGGCCGCTTTCAGGAAGGTGGGCTTGATGTGCTCGTAGCCGTATTCGCGGATGACCTCCTCGGCCAGGTCGGGTTCACCGATCTCGATGTCCTCGCGCCAGCGCGGGGCCACCACCTGCATGGTGTCGCCGTCCGGGGCAAGCGAGACTTCAAAGTTCAAACGGCGCAGGATGTCCAGCACGGCGTCCGCCGGCACCTCGATGCCCAGGATGGCGTTGATGCGGCTCAGGCGCGCGGGGAAACGCTTGCCCTCGCGCGAAGCGCCGGCGCTGACGTCGATGTGGCTGGCGGTCACTTCGCCGCAGCCCAGCTCCTGGATCAGGTGTAGCGCGCGGGCCATGCCCAGCTCGGTGGTGTATTCCGAAACGCCTTTTTCGTAATGGCTGGAGGCGTCGGTGTTCTGGCCCAGGCTGCGGGCGGTCTTGCGCACGTTATCGCGCGCGAACTTGGCCGATTCGAACAGCAGCTGGGTGGTTTTTTCGGTGATCTCGCTGTTCAGGCCGCCCATCACGCCGGCCAGGGCGACCGGCTTTTCGCCGTCGCAGATGACCAGGTTCTGCGGCGTAAGGGCGAACTGCTTGCCGTCCAGCGTGGTGATGGTCTCGCCCTGCGCCGCGCGGCGCACGATGATGCGGCAGCTTTCCAGCGTGGACATATCAAAGGCGTGCATCGGCTGGCCGATCTCCAGCATGACGTAGTTCGTAATATCCACCACGTTGGAAATGCTGCGCAGCCCGCACAGCGCCAGGTCGCGGCGCATCCAGCGCGGGGACTGGCCGGGCGTGATGTTGCGCACATAGTGGCCGATGTAGCGCGGGCACAGGTCGGGCGCCTGCACCGTGATGGACAGGCGCGGGTCGGTGTATTCGCTGGCGGTGTAATCGGTGGCGGGCATTTTGAGCGGCTTGTTCAGCACGGCGGCCACCTCGCGCGCGATGCCCAGCACGCTCTGGCAGTCGGAACGGTTGGCGGTGATGGAAATATCAAAAATATACTCGTCCAGGCCGCAGACGGTGCGGATATCATCGCCGGGGACCGTGTCTTTGGGCAGGTCCAGCAGGCCGTAGACCTCCGCGCCGGGGTACAGGTCCTCGTTCAGGCCCAGTTCCTCGCCGGAGCAGAGCATCCCGTTGGACTCGATGCCGCGCAGGGCCTTGGCTTTGATGGTCACGCCGCCGGGCAGCGTGGCGCCGTCCAGCGCGGCGGGCGTGTGCATTCCCACATAGACGTTGGGCGCGCCGGTGGAGATCTGGATATCGCGGCCGTAGGGGCCGCAGTCCACCTTGCAGACGTGCAGGTGGGTGCCCTCCTGGGGCACGGCTTCGGTCACGACGCCCACGACCACGCGGGAGATGCCCTCGCCCAGGCAGGTCAGTTCCTCGACCTCGAAGCCACAGGAGAACAGCTTATCCTGCAGCTGCTGCGGGGTCACATCGATATCGACATAGCGTTTGAGCCAGCTGAATGGTACTTTCATTTGCTTTTCCCTCCCCTATTCTCAGTCCTGGAACTGCCGCAGGAAGCGCAGGTCGTTTTCGAACATCAGGCCGATGTTGTTGATGCCGTATTTGAGCATGGCGATGCGCTCGATGCCGATGCCGAAGGCAAAGCCGGAATACACCTCCGGGTCGATGCCGCAGTTTTTCAGCACGCTGTGGTGTACGACGCCCGCGCCCAGCACTTCGATCCAGCCGGTGTGCTTGCACAGGCCGCAGCCCTTGCCGCCGCACTCAAAGCAGGAGACGTCCACCTCGACGCTCGGCTCGGTGAACGGGAAGTAGGACGGGCGCAGGCGGGTCTTGACCTCGGGGCCGAACAGCGCCTGCACGAACTTATCCAGCATTCCCTGCAGATCGCACAGCGTGATGTTTTTATCGACGACCAGGCCCTCCATCTGGTGGAACATCGGGGAATGGGTGGCGTCGGAGTCGGAGCGGAACACGCGGCCGGGCACCAGCACCTTGATGGGCGGGCGCTGGGCGTCCATCACGCGGATCTGCCCGCCGGAGGTCTGGGTACGCAGCACGATGTCCTCGGCCACATAGAACGTATCCTGCATATCGCGCGCGGGGTGGTTCTTGGGCACGTTCAGGCGGGTAAAGTTGTGGTCGTCGTCCTCGATCTCGGGGCCTTCGTAAATTTCAAAGCCCATGCCGGCGAACACATCGATGATCTCGTTTTTGACAAGCGTGATCGGGTGCAGCCCGCCGGTGGGGTTGGGCTTGCCGGGCAGGGTAATGTCCACGGCTTCGGCCGCGTTGCGCGCCTCCAGCTCGGCGGCGGCGATCTGCGCGGCCAGGGACTCGTACACGCCCTCGGCCCAGACCTTGCAGTCGTTGATAAGCTTGCCGGCGGCGGGGCGCTGCTCTTTGGGCACGTCCCGCAGGCCCTTGGTCAGGCCGGTCACGGCGCCGTTCTTGCTCAGGTATTTCTGCCAGAAATCGGACAGTTCCTGTTTGTTGTGCACGGCGGCACGGTCGGCTTCGAGCTGCGCGCGCAGGGCGCTGATCTTTTCTTCCATCTTCGCACCATCCTTTTGGTTTCTGCCTGGCAGGGGTCAGGGGGCGCAGCGCCAGGCAGCAAAAAAGGCTCCGTCCCTGAAACGATCAGTGACGAAGCCTGCAAAAAGCAAAAACTCCGCGGTACCACCCGTGTTCCGCCGCAAAAGCGGCGGCGCTCTTGGCTGCCGTAACGGGGCAGGGCCGTCCCGCACTACTGCGCCGGGCTGCAAAGCCGGCGGTTCCCGCGGGCCACTCGGGAGCGAACTTCCGCGCCGGGACCGCCGGGGCGGCTTTCAGCCGGTGACCGCCCTCTCTGCGCCGTGCCTGCCTGCGCGTACTTTCTCCTTCAAAGCGTTTGGACATCGTTTATTATAAGCGCGGGGGCGGGGTTTGTCAAGCCATGCAAAACGCCCCGGCTATAAGCCGGGGCGCTGGCAAGGGTACGCACTTAGTCGCGGTTGCGGCCCAGGATGCGCACGATATACAAAAAGATGTTGATGAAGTCGAGGTAGAGGTTCAGCGCGCCCAGGATGGAGGCTTTGTGCAGCATGGCCGCGTCGCCGCCAAAATAGGCGTAGTGGTGCTTGAGCATCTGGGTGTCATAGGCGGTCAGGCCCATGAACAGCAGCAGCGCCAGCGCGCAGTACACAAGGTCCAGCATCCCGAAGCTGACGCCCATGAGCATCCCGAACAGGTTGCCGACCAGGGAGATCAGGATCAGCGCGAACAGGCCGCCCAGCAGCTTGGGCCCCCAGCCGGTCAGGTCGCTGTCGGTACGCCAGCCGTACACGGCCATGATGCCGAAATACGCCGCGCCGACCAGAAACGCCAGCACCAGGGTGGGGATGTCGTAGGCGACAAAGATGGTGCTGAGGTTGACGCCGTTGAGCACCGCGTAGGCGAAGAACAGCGCCGTGGCGGTGCCGGGCCGCAGCTTGGTGACCCGCGCGCTGAGCACGACCACCAAAACCAGTTCGGCAATGATCAGCACCCACATCAGGCCGGTGGCGGCCAGCACGATCCACGCGCCGGTCACGGCGGTGGCCAGCGCCACGCCATAGGTGGCCAGCAGGCCGGCAAACATCCAGCCGAAAGTCTTGGTCATATACTCGTTCAGGGTACCGAACGGGCTTTCGGCATACGAAATATTATAGTATCTGTCATCCATAATGCGTTGCAATCCCCTTTCATTTTGGGTACACTGGATATATCGCAAAGCCACGGTGGCTTTCGCTTTCCGTATGGCTTTATTATATACACATTTTATCGCGTGATATGTTGCGAAAGTGTAAATCTTCTATGACAGGAAGGACTTGCATGAATTCTAACGACCGTTACGGCATCTACCTGCACATCCCCTACTGCCGCGCGCGCTGCCGCTACTGCGACTTTTATACCCGGCCGGGGGCAAAGGGCGTGCCGCAGCCGTATGTGGACGCGCTTTTGTGCGAGCTGCGCCGCCCCCACCCCGCGCCGGACACCGTGTACTTTGGCGGCGGCACGCCGGCGCTGCTGACGCCGGACCAGGTCCGGGCGCTGGTACAGGCGGCCGCGCCGCGCGCCGGGGCGGAGATCACGCTGGAGGCCAACCCCGACGCCGTCACCCCCGAAAGCCTGGCCGGCTACCGCGCCGCCGGCGTGACCCGGCTAAGTTTTGGCGTGCAGAGCGCGCGCAACGCCCAGCTGCGCACGCTGGGGCGGCTGCACACGGCCGCCGGGGCCGCGCAGGCGCTGGCCTGGGCGCGGGCGGCGGGGTTCCGCGACCTTTGCGGGGACATTATGCTGGCGCTGCCGGGGTATACGAACGCCGAGTTTGACGAAACGCTCGACCTGCTGGCCGCCGGCGGCTGCACGCATATTTCGGCGTACTTACTAAAGATCGAGCCGGGCACCGCCTTTGCCGCCCGGCCGCCGCAGGACCTGCCCGACGCGGACGCGGCGGCGGAATTTTACCTGTATGCGGTCGAGCGGCTGGCGCGCGCCGGCTACCGCCAATACGAGATCAGCAACTTTGCCCGGCCGGGGCACGAGGGGCGGCACAACCTGTTGTACTGGAACTGCCGCGACTATTGGGGCATAGGCCCCGCGGCGCACAGCTGCCTGGGCGGCGTGCGGCGGTTCTGGCCGGCGGATACCGAAGGTTTTACGGCCGGCACGCTGCGCGAACGGGAGGAGGGCGTGTGCGACGCCGAGGACTTTCTGCTCATGCAGCTGCGGCTGACAAGCGGTCTGCGCCTGGACGAATACCTGGCCCGCGGCGGCCAGCCGTTTACGGCGGCGCAGCAGGCCTTCCTGCACCAGTGCCAGGCACACGGCTACGCCAGCTGGGACGGGCGGACGCTGCGCCTGACCCCGGCGGGCATGGTGGTGCAGAACGCGATCCTGGAGGAATTGATCTGAGGCGGCGTGCAAAAGCCCCCGACAAAGAAAGCAGACAGCCTGCGCTAAGCTGTCTGCTTTTTTGCTATGCATTTAACAATGCGCCGCTCGTCACTTTTTCAGCGCGCCGCGCAGCGCCAGGGCCAGCAGGAGGACGGCCAGCCAGCAGCCGCTGAGCAAAAGCTCGGCCAGCGCGCCCAGCGGGCTGAGGACGAACGCCGGCCAAAGCGCCCGGCCCAACAGGGCCAGCGCAGCCTCGGCGGCCAGCACGGCGGCGCACAGCGCAGCGGGCAGCCAATAGCGGCGCGGGCGGCCGCGGCGGCACCAGCCCAGCAGCAAAAACGCCGCCAGCAGCAGCGCCGCCCAGATAAGGCCCAGCGGCAGCCAGCCGGAAAAGCCGGCCGGGCCGGTGACCCAGATCGCGGTGGGGCCGTCCGCCCCGCCGATGATGCCGACCGAGGCGGCCGCCTGCCGCTGCGCGCAGCTGCCGAAACCGGCCGCCGCCAGCGCCGCCGCCGCGCCGGCCAGCAGCCACCAGCGCCAGCGCGGGGCCGGGTCGCGGTGGGCGGCAAATTCGGCGTTGAGGGTGGCGGCCAGCTGCTTGGGTTCGCCCAGGTCGGCGCGGATCGCCGCCGGCGTTTCGCCGGCGTCCAGGCGGCTTTGCAGGTCGCTGGCCAGGTCGTTCATCACGCGCAGGCGGGTGGCGCGGTCCAGCCGCAGGTGCCATTCGACCGCAGTGACATAGCGCTTGATCTCGTTCATGGGGCATCCTCCTTGCAAAGGGTGTTGACGCAGGCGGCGAACGCCTGCCAAGCGGCCTTCTCCTCGCCCAAAACGGCGCGGCCGGCCGCCGTGATGGTGTAGACTTTGCGCGGGGTGCGGCGCGCGCCGCCCGCGCCCAGGTCCTGCCAGGCCGAGGTGATGCAGCCGTCGTCCTCGAGCCGGTACAGGATCGGGTAGAGCGTGCCCTCTTTAAGATCCAACAGGCCGCCGCTGCCGGCGCGCAGACGCTGGATCAGCTCGTACCCGTGCGAGGGGCGGCCCGCCAGCAGCTGCAGCACCAGCATTTCCAGCGCGCCTTTTTTGAGCTGCTGGGCAAAACGCGCGCCGGGCGCGGGCGGGCCTGCCTGCGGGGTGTTTGGCATGGGGATCGCCTGCCTTTTTTGCTTTATATTTAGTTATGCTAAGTATTATATATCACAAATATATTGCCTTGTCAAGGGGATATTTTTTCCTGCCGGCACTGGCGGCGGTATTGGCCGGGGGTGCAGCCGGCGGCACGGCGGAACACGCGGATAAAATAGCTGCTGCCGGCAAAACCGGCCTGCTGGGCCACCCATTCCATATCCGCATCGGTCTGCTGCAGCAGGGTCTTGGCGCGCTCGATGCGCACGGCGGTCAGGTACCCGCTGAAGCTGCGGCCGAAATGCTTTTGGAAGTAAACGCTGAAATACTTGGGCGTCATGTGGAACTGCGCGCCCATGCGCTCCAGCGTGAGCGGTTCGCCGCAGTGCTGCTGCAAATAGCCGGCGATGCGCCGCAGCGGGTCGGCGGCGGCGGTCTCGGCCCCGGCGCGCCGCGCGACCAGCCCCGCGGTGTACAGCCCGGCCACAAGCTGCAGCAGCGCCGCTTTCAGCGCCAGGGTGGCGGCGGGGGCCGGGTCGGCGGCGAGCTGCGCGGCCTGTTCCAGCAGGGCGGCGGCGGTGCGGGCGGCGGGCGGCGGCAGGCAGGCGGCGGCCCGCACCCGGCGGTCGGCCAGCGGGCGCAGGCAGGAATCTTCGGCTTCGTCCGCCAGGGCGAACTGCAGCCAGGAAAGCGGGAACACGAACGCCAGGTACGCGCAGTCGGCGCTGGCGGCGCGCATGGCGTGCAGCTCCCGCGGGTTGATAAAGTACACCTGGCCGGGGCGGGCGGCATAGGCCGCGCCCTCGATCTGCACATCGAGCGCGCCGGCCTGCAACAGCAGGATCTCCACGCTTTCGTGCCAGTGCAGCGGCACATCGATCCAGGCGGTATGGTTGCGCATACGGTACAGCTGCAGCGGGCGCATCGGCGTGCCGCGGGGGATGTTTTCTTCCAGTTCGCGCTTCATGGCGCCGGCCTCCCCTTCCCTTTTTTTGATAGGGATATTGTACAATAAAAGGCGGATATTTTGCAACACAGGGTGCAAATAAAGGGATATACTTACATCAAACAAACGGCCCGCCGGGCCGGAAAGGATGCGATCTGTATGAGCCAATGGTTGAATGACGCTGTATTTTACGAGATCTACCCCCAGAGCTTTTACGACTCGAACGGGGACGGCATCGGGGATATCCCGGGCATTACGGCCAAGCTGGATTATATCCGCAGCTTGGGCTGCAACGCGCTGTGGCTGAACCCGTGCTTCCTTTCCCCGTTTGGGGACGCCGGCTACGATGTGGCCGACTACTGCCAGGTAGCCCCGCGCTACGGCACCAACGAGGACCTGACCGCCCTGTTCGAAGCCGCGCACACCCGCGGGATGCACGTACTGCTGGACCTGGTGCCGGGGCACACCTCGGTGGAGCACCGCTGGTTCAAGGAGAGCTGCAAAGCCGCCCAAAACCCCTACAGCGGGCGCTACATCTGGTCGGATAACGTGTGGGACGACGTGGCTCGCTACGAGGGTATCGCCGGTTCGCTGCGCGGTATTTCGGAGCGGGACGGCAGCGTGGCGGTCAACTTTTTCTCGATGCAGCCGGCGCTGAACTATGGCTTTGCCACCGTGACCGCCCCCTGGCAGTGCGCGGTCGATTCGCCGCAGGCGCTGGCCACCCGCCAGGCGATGAAGGACGTGATGGCCTTCTGGCTGGACCGGGGCTGCGACGGCTTCCGCGTGGACATGGCCGGCTCGCTGGTCAAAAACGACCCCGGCCAGGAGCAGACCATCCGCCTGTGGCAGGATATGCGCGCCTACCTGGACGAAAAGTACCCCCACGCGGTGCTGGTTTCGGAATGGGGCGAAGCGGACAAGAGCCTGCGCGCCGGCTTCCACATGGACTTTTTGCTGCACTTTGGGCCTTCGCACTACATGGACCTGTTCCGCTGCGAGCACCCGTACTTCAGCCGGGAGGGCAAGGGCGACATCCACGCCTTTGTCAAGGCTTACCGCAAAAACTACGAGCTGACCAACGGCAAGGGGCTGATCTGCCCCATCAGCGGCAACCACGATATGCCGCGTATGCGCCATTGGCTGGACCCGGAGGAGATGAAGATCGCCTTTGCGTTCCTGCTTTCGATGCCGGGCGCGCCGTTCATCTATTACGGCGATGAGATCGGGATGCAGTACCTGGACCTGCCCAGCAAGGAGGGCGGCTACGAGCGCACCGGCGCGCGCACGCCGATGCAGTGGGACAGCGGCAAGAACGCCGGTTTTTCCACCGCCGAAGCCGACCGGCTCTACCTGCCGCAGGACCCCGCCGCCGACGCGCCCAACGCCGCCGCCCAGCAGGCACAGGAGGGTTCGCTCTGGCGCGAAGTGCAGAAGCTCAACGGCATCCGCCACGCCACCCCGGCGCTGCAGGCGCAGGGCGGTATCGAGTTCGTCTACTGCCAGGAGGACGCCTACCCGCTGGCCTACCTGCGCACGGCGGGCAGCCAGCGCGTGCTGGTGGTGCTGAACCCCGCCGGCCGCGAGACCAAATTCCTGTACGACGGCAAGCTGGGCAGGGCGCTGTACACCCTGAACGGCGCGCCGACCCAGGCCCACGGCGTTGTGACCGTACCGCCGGCCAGCGCCGCGTTCATCGAGGTCGAATAATTTTTGCCGATACAGTGCAGAAAGCGCCGCCCCAAAAGGGCGGCGCTTTCTGTATATTTTCGCCTTATTATACAGTTTGTATTTTCAAAACAATCCGGTGATGCGGCCCTCTTCGTCGCAGTCGATGTCCATGGCGGCGGGGTGTTTGGGCAGGCCGGGCATGGTCATAATGGCGCCGCAGATCACCACCACAAAGCCCGCGCCGGCAGACAGGCGGACTTCGCGCACATTGAGCAGGAAGTCCTCCGGCGCGCCGAGCAGGGCGGCGTCGTCGCTGAACGAATACTGCGTTTTGGCAATGCAGACCGGCAGCTTGCCGTAGCCCATGGCCTCCAGCTGGTCCAGCATCTTTTTGGCCGGGGCGGCGTAACTCACGCCCTTGGCGCGGTAGATCTTTTTGGCCACGGCCTCGATCTTATCGGCCAGCGGGGCCTCCAGCTCGTAGGTAAAGCGGATGGGGTGCGGTTCGGGGTCGGCTTCGAGCATCGAGAGCACGGTGCGCGCCAGCTCCTTGCCTCCCTCGCCGCCCTTGGCGAACACCTCGGACAACGCGCAGGGCACGCCGGCCGCGGCGCAGGCGGCGCGGATGACCTCGTATTCCTCCGCCGTGTCGGTGGGGAACGCATTGATGGCCACGCACACCGGCAGGCCGAAGCCGTTTTTCAGGTTGTCGATATGGCGGGCCAGGTTGGCCGCGCCGCGGCGCACGGCTTCGGCATCGGGCGTGTTCAGTTCCGCCTTGGGCACGCCGCCGTGGTATTTCAGCGCGCGCACCGTGGCCACCAGCACGACCGCCGCGGGGTTCAGCCCGGCGTAGCGGCACTTGATGTCCAGGAATTTTTCGGCGCCAAGGTCCGCGCCAAAGCCGGCTTCGGTCACCACATAGTCGGCCAGTTTAAGGCCCAGGCGGGTGGCGGTGACGCTGTTGCAGCCGTGGGCGATGTTGGCAAACGGGCCGCCGTGGATGATGGCGGGGTTGTTTTCCAGCGTCTGCACCAGGTTGGGGTCGATGGCGTCCTTGAGCAGGGCGGTCATGGCGCCGGCCGCGCCGATCTGCCCGGCCGTGACCGGTTCGCCCGCATAGGTGTAGGCGCAGACGATGCGGGACAGGCGCTCTTTCAGGTCCTTGAGGTCGGTGGCCAGGCAGAAGATGGCCATGATCTCGCTGGCCACCGTGATGTCAAAGCCGTCCTCGCGCGGGGTGCCGTTGGCTTTGCCGCCCAGCCCGTCCACCAAAAAGCGCAGCTGGCGGTCGTTCATGTCCATGCAGCGCTTCCAGGTGATGCGGCGCGGGTCGATGTTCAGCGGGTTGCCCTGCTGGATGGAGTTATCGATCATGGCGGCTAGCAGGTTGTTGGCCGCGCCGATGGCGTGCAGATCGCCGGTAAAGTGGAGGTTGATGTCCTCCATGGGCACGACCTGGGCATAGCCGCCGCCGGCCGCGCCGCCCTTGATGCCGAACACGGGGCCAAGGCTGGGTTCGCGCAGGCAGAGCATGGTGCGCTTGCCCAGCGCGCACATGGCGTCCGCCAGGCCCACGCTGGTGGTGGTTTTGCCCTCGCCGGCCGGCGTGGGGCTGATGGCCGTGACCAGGATCAGCTTGCCGTCCGGGCCATCCGCCTTGGCCAGCTTGTGGCTGAGCTTGGCTTTGTAATGGCCGTAGGGGATGACCTGTTCCGGCGGCAGGCCCACCTTGGCCGCCACCTGGGCGATGGGCAGCATATGGGCGTTTTGGGCGATCTCGATATCAGTAAGCATGGGCGCGACTTCCTTTCACATACGGGCGCCGGGCAGCCGGCGGGCCAAACGAACTCCTTGAAACTGTATTGTAGCAAATTTTGCCGCAAAATACAAGCGGCGCGCCGGTGTTCGGCGCGCCGCGGCGGGCGACTTTTTACAGGCTGGAATAGCCGAAGCTGTTGACCAGGGCATCGATCTTCTGCCCGGCCTTGCACCAGGGGCATTCACGGGAATCAAAGCTCTGGTAATCCCCCAGGGTGGAGGGGTCGAAGATGGAGGTGACCGGGTACCCGGCGCAGCGGTCCACCGTGGCGAAAATGGCCGTGATGCCGGCCACAAAGCCGCCGTAATAGTCCACCGCTTCGACCGCGGCCTGCGCGGTGTAGCCGGTGGTGACCGAAGCGGCCAGGATCAGCACGTGCTTGTTCTTGATCATGGGGGCCGTGTTTTCGCGGAAAAGCAGCTGGCTGCCGCTGGTATGCTCCGGGCTGACGACATAGATGGTCTGGTGGGCGTTCATGTTGACATAACCGCCGCGGGTCAGCTCCGCCGCCAGGCACGCGCCGATGACCTCGGTGCCGTCCAGGCAGAGAACGGTATCCACCACGGTGGTAGAGGCATAATGCCGCACAAGCTCCTGCGCCACGGCGCGGGCTTCGGAAAGGCGGGTCTTTTGCATGGTCACATCAATGTAATAGTTGATGTGGCTGTGGCTGGTGGCAAAGTGGCCTTTTGCCACACGCAGCAGCAGGTCTTTCTTTTTGGTGGGCAGCTTGACCAGGTTCAGGGCCATGGGGGCATCACTCCTTACTATAACGGGCCGCGCGGGCGCGCGCCTCTTGTATATCTTTATTGTAAAAGGTTTTGCTCGCCCATGCAACCAAAGGCCGGCAAAATACCATCCAATTTTTTGGGCCGGTTTTTGTCAGTTCTGACGGTTTGCCGCCCCGGGGCGCGCCGGCTTTACACTGCCGCCGGGCAATGGTATAATGGTTTTTATAACTTTTATGCAGCGCGGAGGACAGGCCATGGGCTATATATTGGCAGCACAAAACGGTGATGCGGTGGCGGTGCCGCAGGTGGTGTTCCGCCACCTGCCGCGCGCGGACGGCGACGCGGTGCGCGTGGCGCTGTACCTGGTGGGCGGCGGCGCGGCGGAGCCGCGGGCCATCGCGCACGACCTGGGGCTGAAAAGCGTGGAAGCCGCCAAGCGCGCGCTGCAATACTGGGCGGGCGCCGGCCTGCTGGAAAAGACCGGCGCCTCCCCCGCCCCGGCCGCGCCGGAGGAACAAACGGCCAAGGTCGACCTGAGCGCGCTGGAGGACCCCTATGTGGCCGTGCTGTGCCAGGAGGCGCAGGCCGTGCTGGGCCGCGCGCTGGGCCGCAGCGAGATGCTGCGCCTGGTGGGGCTGTACCTGAACGAAGGCTGGCAGCCGGACGTGATCTTGACCGGCTGCGCCGAGGCCGCCCGCCAGGGCAGGCCGACCGCCGCCACCGTGTCCCGGGAGCTGGCACGCTGGCGCGAAGCCGGCGTGGAGACCGGCGCCGAGGCGGAGCGCTATTTGCAGCAGCAGGCGCTGCGGGCCGAGCGCTGGGCCGAGACGGCCGCCCTGTTTGGGACCGAGGCCGACAAGCTGACCCGCTGGGAGCGCACCGCCGTGACCCGCTGGTACGAGGACTGGGGCTTTGGCCCCGCCATGATTGCCGAAGCGCTGCTGCACGCCGAAAGCCACCGCACCGTGCGCTATGTAGACGGCATCCTGCGCGCCTGGCGCGCCCAGGGCCTGCTGACGGTGGACGCCGTGCGCGGCCAGGGGCAGCTGGCCGGCAGCAACATTTTGGCCACCGGCGTGCGCCCGGCCGCCGCCAGCGCCAAAAAAGACCTGTTCCACGCCGATTGGAACGCCGTGTTTGACGAAGAAGCGGAGGAATGACCATGCGCACCAAGGACGAACTGTTCCGCGAAGCCCAGCGCCACATTGCCGCGCGGCGGCAGCGCGCCGTGACCGAAGCCGCGCGCAAGCGCAGCGCGGCGTTTGCCGCCCACCCGGAGCTGGCCGCCGCCGAAGAAGCCCGCGTGCAGGCCGGCCTGGCGCTGACGATGGCCGCCGCCCGCGGCCGGGACACCGCCCCCGCCGCCGCCCGGCTGGAAGCCGCCGGCCAGGCGCTGCAGGCCGCGCTGCAGGCCGCGGGCTGCACCGCCGCCGACCTGGAGCCGCAGTATACCTGCCCGCGCTGCCAGGACACAGGCCTGGCAAACGGCGCGCCCTGCGCCTGCGTGGCCGAAGTGGCCCGCAAGCTGCGGCGCGAGGAGATCAACGCCGCCAGCCCGCTGGCGCTGTGCGCGTTTTCCACCTTTGATGTCAGCCGCTACCCGGACGCCCCGGAACCGGAGCTGGGCGGCTCCCCGCGGGAATATATGGCCAAGGTGCTGCAGTTCTGCCGCCAATGGGCCGAAAAGTTCAGCCCGAACAGCCCCAACCTGCTGTTTATGGGCGGGGCCGGGCTGGGCAAGACCCACCTGGCGCTGGCCGTGGCCGACGCCGTGCTGGCGCGCGGGTACGATGTGCTGTACACGAGCAGCGCCGCGCTGGCCGCCCGGCTGGGGCGCGAGCATTTTGACCACGAGGGCGAGGACAGCTGGCTGGACGCCTGCAAGGAGGCCGACCTGCTGATTTTGGACGACCTGGGCACCGAGCACATCACGGCGCTGACCATCAGCGTGCTGTACGAGCTGATCAACACCCGGATGCTGTGCCACCGCCCCACCGTGTACACCACCAACATCACCGACCAGGGCATTTTTGAGGCCCGCTATACCGAAAAGGTAGCCAGCCGTATGCTGGGCAACTGCCGGCTGTTCAAGTTTTTCGGCGCCGACCAGCGCCTGCGGTAAGCCGGCGTGTGATTTGGGCGCGCGGTTTGTAGGGGACGATGCTTGCACTGCGCCCGCAGGCGCGTTTCGGAGGCCAACCGGGCCGCAAGGCCCGGCTCTTAGGCCGGAGATCGTCCCGGGGGCGTGGCGGTTGCGGCAAAGCCCCGCGGAACGGTCAAGACCGTTCCCTACAAATAACCTTTATGCCCGGCATAAAATTTTGGCCTGCGCGGCACCCTTGGTTCGTAGGGGAGGGATTTATCCCTCCCGTGAACGTAGCGGTTGCGGCAAAGCTCCGCGGGAGGGGCGTGCCCCTCCCCTACGAATGGGTTTTACGCCCGTCCCCGTTCCGCAGGGCGTTCGCCTTGGTTTGTAGGGCGGGCGATTTCGCCCGCCGCACCAAAAATCCAAAAAATGGGAAACGCCGATATTTTATCGAAAATTTATCGGTGCGGCGGGCGTGAACGCCCGCCCTACACATGGCCTTTACGCCGGACGCAAAAATTCAGCCTGCGCGGTAATCTTGGTTTGTAGGGAACGGTCTTGACCGTTCCGGGGGCGTGGCGGCTGCGGCAAGGTTCCCGGGAGGGATAAATCCCTCCCCTACGAATAATATGTACGTCCGTGGCTATTTCGTAGAGCTTTCGCCTTGGTTTGTAGGGAACGGTCTTGACCGTTCCGGGGACGTGGCGGTTACCGCAAGGTTCGCGGGAGGGATAAATCCCTCCCCTATGAATGGTTTTTACGTGCGTGGCCGTTGTGTAGAGCTTTCGCCTTGGTTTGTAGGGCGGGCGATTTCGCCCGCCGCACCTTGGCAAAATTCAAAAAACAGGAAACGCCGATGTTTTTTGAAAATTCATCAGTGCGGCGGGCGTGAACGCCCGCCCTACACATGAGGGTATGCCCAACATAAATATTCGCCGGCGCGGCACCCGCGTGTTCTGTAGGGGACGATGCTTGCACTGCGCCCGCAGGCGCGTTTCGGAGGCCAACCGGGCCGCAAGGCCCGGCTCTTAGGCCGGAGATCGTCCCGGGGGCGTGGCGGTTGCGGCAAGGCCCCGCGGAACGGTCAAGACCCTTCCCTACAAATAACCTTTATGCCCGGCACAAAAGGCCGGCGCCTTTCCGGTGGGGGAAGGCGCCGGCCTTATTTTACCGTCATTTATACCGCTTTTCAGCGCAGGAACAGGCGGCCGTTTTCGTCGGCGTCCACGGTCAGGGTGTCCCCTGCTTTGTGGCTGCCGGCAATGATCTCCTTGGCGATCATGGTCTCCACGTTCGCCTGGATATAGCGCTTGAGCGGGCGCGCGCCGTAGATGGGGTCGTAGCCGCCTTCGATGATGGCGGCTTTGGCCGCTTCGGTCACGGCCAGCTCCAGCTGCTTGGCGGCCAGGCGGCCGCGCAGGTCGGACAGCATCAGTTCCACAATGCCGCCGATCTCCTGCTTGGTCAGGCTCTTATAGTAAACGATATCATCCAGGCGGTTCAAGAATTCCGGGCGGAACTGGCGCTTGAGCAGCGCGTCGATCTGGCTGCGCGCCGCCCCCGAAAGCTCGTTCGCGCCGCCGGCGCGGCTCTTTTCCAGGTCTTCCAGAATGATATCGGACCCAAGGTTGGAGGTCAGGATCAGGATGGTGTTCTTAAAGTCCACCGTGCGGCCCTGGCTGTCGGTGATGCGGCCGTCGTCCAGCACCTGCAAAAGGATGTTGAACACATCGGGGTGGGCTTTTTCCACCTCGTCAAACAGCACCACACTGTAGGGGTGGCGGCGCACGGCCTCGGTCAGCTGGCCGCCCTCCTCGTAGCCGACGTATCCCGGAGGGGCGCCGATCAGGCGGGAGACGCTGAACTTTTCCATATATTCGGTCATGTCGATGCGGATCAGGTTCTTTTCGTCATCGAACAGGGCCTGGGCCAGCGCCTTGGCCAGCTCGGTCTTGCCCACGCCGGTAGGCCCAAGGAACAAAAAGCTGCCGATGGGCCGCCCCGGGTTGGCGATGCCGGCGCGCGAACGCAGGATGGCGTCGGAGACTTTCTGCACGGCTTCGTCCTGGCCGATGACGCGCTTGTGCAGCACATCGGGCAGGCGCAGCAGCTTTTCGCGCTCGCCTTCGACCAGCTTTTCCACCGGGATGCCGGTCCAGCGGGCCACGATGCGGGCGATCTCCTCGTCGGTCACGCGGTCGCGCAGCAGGCTCTGCTCCTTCTTTTCGTTGGCCAGCTTCTCCTCGGCTTCCAGCTCGCGCTGCAGCTGCGGCAGCTTGCCGTATTGCAGCTCGCCGGCTTTGGCGTAGTCGCCGCTGCGGGTGGCTTTTTCGATGTCGGCCTTGACCGCTTCGACCTCGGCGCGCAGGCTCTGCACCTTGCCGATGGCGTTTTTCTCGTTTTCCCACTGGGCTTTTTTGCTGTTGAAGGAATCGCGCAGCTCGGCCAGCTCTTTTTCCAGCGCCGCCAGCCGCTGCTTGGAAAGTTCGTCCGTCTCCTTTTTCAGGCTGGCCTGCTCGATCTGCAGCTGGGTGATGCGGTGGTCCATCTCGTCCAGTTCGGCGGGCATGGAATCCAGCTCGGTCTTGACCATGGCGCAGGCTTCGTCCACCAGGTCGATGGCCTTATCCGGCAGGAAACGGTCGCTGATATAGCGGTCGGACAGGGTGGCGGCGGCGATGAGCGCGCCGTCCTGGATCTTGACGCCGTGGTATACCTCGTACCGCTCCTTCAGCCCGCGCAGGATGGAAATGGTGTCCTCCACGGTCGGCTCGTTGACCATGACCGGCTGGAAACGGCGTTCCAGCGCGGGGTCCTTTTCGATATATTCGCGGTATTCGTCCAGCGTGGTGGCGCCGATGCAGTGCAGTTCGCCGCGGGCCAGCATCGGCTTGAGCAGGTTGCCGGCGTCCATGGCGCCGTCGGTCTTGCCCGCGCCCACGATGGTGTGCAGCTCGTCGATGAACAGGATGATCTTGCCTTCGCTCTTTTTGACTTCGTTCAGGACGGATTTCAGACGTTCCTCAAACTCGCCGCGGTACTTGGCGCCGGCCACCAGCGCGCCCATGTCCAGGCTGAAGATGGTGCGGTCCTTGAGGTTTTCGGGCACATCGCCGCGCACGATGCGCTGGGCCAGGCCCTCGGCAATGGCGGTCTTGCCGACGCCGGCTTCACCGATGAGCACGGGGTTGTTCTTGCGCTTGCGGCTCAAAATGCGGATGACGTTGCGGATCTCGCCGTCGCGGCCGATGACCGGGTCCAGCTTATTCTTGCGGGCCAGATCCACCAGGTCCTGGCCGTATTTTTGCAGGGCGTTGTAGGTGGATTCGGGGTCGTCGCTGGTCACGCGCTGGTTGCCGCGCACGGTGGACAGCTGGGCCATGAATTTTTCCTGCGTGATGGCAAAGCGCTTGAACAGTTCCCCGGCCGCGCGGCCCGGGCGCTGCAGCAGCCCCAAAAAGATGTGCTCCACGCTGATATATTCGTCCTTCATCTGGCGGGCCTGGGCTTCGGCCGCATTGAAGGCCCGGTCCAGCTCGTTCGAGATGTAGACTTTTTCGGGGTCGCGCCCGCCGCCGGTCACGTGGGGCAGAGCGGCGACCTTCTCGGTGGCCGCCGCCAGGAAGTTGCCCGGCTCCACGCCCATTTTGGTCAGCATCTGGGGGATCAGGCCGTCCTGCCGGGCGCACAGCGCGGCCAGCAGGTGCTCCTGCTCGATGGCGCTGTTCTGGTATTCGACCGCCAGGCGCTGGGCATCCTGGATGGCCTGGATGGTTTTTTGCGTGCATTGGTTCATGTTCATAGGACAAACCTCCTTTACGGTTTCACCTATCGATCTATTAGCAAACGACGGTTCGGAGTGCGCCGCCCCGCCCTGTTTGGCCGCCGTGCGCCCGCGGCTGCACCTTTGACGGGCGGGCGGCGGGCGGGCGGCAGGCTTGGCGGCGGCCGCTTCTTTTGCGTTAGCACTCTAAGCTATCGACTGCTAATATTGTACCACATTCCCCCTTTCTGTCAATGGGGCAAACGTAAAAACTTTGTGAACAGAGGGCGGCCGGCGCGCTTGATAGTTTTTGGAAACAAGTGTAAAGTAACATTATAGGAAAGAAAAGGAGGGCTGGGGGATGTTGCCGATCCTGGTAGCGGAGGACGAGCCGCCCATTGCCGACCTGATCCGGCTGACGCTGACCGGGGCCGGGTACCGCTGCGTGGTGGCGCACGACGGCGTGCAGGCCGCCGATTTGATCGAAGGGCAGGAGTTCGCGCTGGCCGTGCTGGACATCATGCTGCCGCAGGTGGACGGGTACGAGCTGCTGGAATATTTGCAGACGACCGGCACGCCGGCCATTTTTGTGACGGCCAAAGCCGCGGTGGCCGACCGGGTGCGCGGGCTGCGGCTGGGGGCCGAGGATTACATCGTCAAGCCGTTTGCCCCTGCCGAGCTGGTGGCCCGCGTGGAGACGGTGCTGCGCCGCACCGGGCGCGGCAACGCGCGGCTGCGGGCGTTTGACGTAGAGCTGGACCCTGTCGCCCGCCGGGTATGGCGCGGCGGGCAGGAGGTCCACCTGACCCCGCGGGAGTTCGCGCTGTTGGAACTGCTGCTGCGCAACCGCGGCGTGGTGCTGTACCGCGATGTGCTGTACGAGCGGGTATGGGGCGCGGATGACGATACCGATACCCGCACGCTGGACCTGCATATCCGGCGGCTGCGGCAAAAGCTGGGCTGGCGGCGGCAGATCCGCACGGTGTTCCGCGTGGGGTATGCGCTGCTGAACGAGGAGGACTTGCCCGCCGGCGGGGAGGGAACGCCATGAAATTTGCCGACAAGCTCACGCTGGCGCTGACCCTGCTGTTGGCGGCGCTGTTAACGGCGTATAACATCTGGACGCTGGACCGGCAGTTCACGGCCGACCTGCGCGCCGCGGCCGAGCAGGCGCAGACCGCCTGGCAGCAGGAGCGCTACGCCATGCAGACCGGCCTGGAAAGCCGCGCCGGCCTGCTGCCCTGGGCGGCGAGCTACCAGAGCAGCCACGGCGGGCAGCCGCTGCTGCTGGGCGTGTTTGCCGGCCATGACACGCTGTACAACACGCTGCCCGCCACGCTGGGCCGGCAGGAGCTGGACGCCGCGCTGGACGGCGCGGGCCAGCCGCGCGTGACGGTGGTGCGGGACGTAAACGGCCGCTACACGATGCTGGCGGCCGGGGTGGTGATTTTGCCGGACGGCGCGCTGACGCTGGCGCACGGCCAGAGCCTGGACGGCGTATGGGCCGCGCGCGGCGAACGGCTGCGCACGGCGCTGGCGGCGGGCGCGGTGCTGCTGGCGCTGGCGGCGCTGGGCTGCCGGGCGCTGTGCCGCCGCCTGACCCGCCCGCTGGAACGGCTGGAGGCGGCCAGCCGGCAGATCGCCGCCGGGGACTACGGCCGGCGCACGGCGCTGCACACCGGCGACGAGCTGGCCAGCCTGAGCGCCAGCTTTGACGAGATGGCCGATGCGGTGCAGGAAAAAATCGAGCAGCTGCAGGGCCACCTGCGCGAGCGGGACGACTTTGTGGCCGCCTTTACCCACGAGCTGAAAACGCCCATTACCAGTATGCTGGGCTACGCCGACCTTTTGCGCGGGGCGGAGCCAACGCCCGAAACACGGCAGCTGGCGGCGCAGTACATCTACCACGAAAGCCAGCGGCTGGAGGTTTTGGGCGGCAAGCTGATGGCGCTGATGCAGCTAGACGGCGCGCCGCCCGCCCTGGCCCCCGTGGCGCTGGATACCGTGCTGCGGCGGCTGCGGCGCGCGCTGCCGCCCGGCGCCCCCGTGCCGGAACTGCCGGCGTGCGGGGCCGCCGTGCTGGCGGACGCCGACCTGCTGACCGACCTTTTGTACAACCTTATACAGAACGCGCGCGCCGCCACGCCGCCGGGCGGGCGGGTGTGGGTAGAGGCCGCGGAGGAAGGCGGGCGGGTGCGCCTGGCCGTGCGGGATACCGGGTGCGGCATCCCGGCGGCCGACCTGCCGCGCATCTGCGAACCGTTTTACCGGGTGGACCGTTCCCGCGCGCGCCGCCGCGGCGGCAACGGCCTGGGGCTGGCGCTGTGCGCGCGCATTGCGCAGCTGCACGGCACGCAGCTGGAATTTGAAAGCGCCGAGGGCCGCGGCACCACGGTGCGCTTTGCGCTGTCCGCCGCCCCGCAGGAGGTGAAATGCGATGCCGATGCCGGATAAACTGCGTCGCACGCTGCCCGCGCTGGGCCTGGCCGCCGCCCTGGCGCTGGCGGCACTGGCGCCCCTGGGCTGGTTTGCCGCACGGGACGCGGCGCTGGCCGGGCAGGTGATGCTGCAAACGGAGGACCCCGACCTGCTGGGCGAAGCCGGGCAGAAC
>CALWNS010000022.1 GCA_944382805.1 uncultured Gemmiger sp.
ACAGTACGGGCTGTACCGCCAGGAATACTGCGGCTGCGCGTTCAGCAAAGCCGAGCGGGAGGCCCAGGCCGCCCGCCGCGCCGCCGGGGCGCCGATGTCCGGGACAGGAGCCGAAAATGCTGAATGATCTGAACGGCGCGCGCCTGCTGGCGGCGCTGCCGCTGAACGAACGCCAGCAAAACAGCCTGCGCGCCGCCGCCCCGCGGGCGCAGTTCCGCTTTGCGCCGCACCCGGCGCAGGAGGACGTGCTGTGGGCGGACGCCGTTTTGGGCAACGTGCCGGTGGAGATGATCCGCCAGAACAAACACCTGGCCTGGTTGCAGAGCGATTTTGCCGGGCCGGACGCCTACCTGGCCCCCGGCGTTTTGCCGGAAAGCTGCCTGGTGACCAACGCCACCGGGGCCTACGGGCTGGCCATCAGCGAATGGATGCTGGCCATGTGGCTGGGGCTGTGCAAGGACCTGTTTTTGTACCGCGACCGCCAGGCGCAGCAGCGCTGGGAGCCGATTCCCCGCCCGGTGCAGGGCGTGGCCGGCGCGCGCGTTCTGTGCGTGGGGCTGGGGGACATCGGTTCCAGCTTTGCCCGCCGCGCCCACGCGCTGGGCGCGCAGGTGGTGGGCGTGCGGCGCACCGCCCACCCGGACGAACCCTGCCCGCCCTGGTGCCTGCGCGTGGTGGGCCAGGCGCAGCTGGACGCCGAGCTGCCCGCCGCCGACCTGGTGGCGCTGAGTTTGCCCGGCACGCCGCAGACCACCCGCCTGTTTGACGCCGCGCGCCTTGCGCGGATGAAGCCGGGCAGCATTTTGATCAACGTGGGGCGCGGCAGCGCCGTGGACAGCGACGCCCTGGCCGCCGCGCTGCACAGCGGCCGCCTGCTGGGCGCGGGGCTGGATGTGACCGACCCCGAACCGCTGCCGCCCGGCCACCCGCTGTGGAGCGAGCCGCGCGCCATCATCACGCCGCACAATTCCGGCAAGTTCAGCCTGCCGCAGACGCTGGAAAACATCGTGCAGATCTTTGCCGTCAACCTGCGGCACGCCGCGGCGGGCGAAGCGCTGGACAACCAGATCCCCCGCACCGCGCGCTACGTCACCGGCGAAGCGCCGGGCCGCCGCCTGCAGTGCGGCGACATCTGCCCGCTGTAACACGACCGGGCCGCCAGGCCCCCGCAAACCATCGAGGTTCCCATGACATTCTTTCAACTGTTCTGGCTGTTTATCTGCTATTCGTTTTTTGGCTGGGCGGGCGAAGTGGCCGTTACCGCCCTGCGCGAGCGCCGCTACCGCGACCGCGGCGTGCTGGGCGGGCCGCTGTGCCTGATCTACGGCGTGACCGGCTGCCTTTTGACGGTCGGCCTGCGCGAACTGGCGCGCGAGGACCTGTTCTTCCTGTTTTTGTTCAGCGCGGTCATTGCCACCGCCATCGAGTGGACGGGCGGCCATATCCTGGAATGGCTGACCCACGCGCGCTGGTGGGATTATTCCGACCGCCGGTTCAACCTGGACGGCTACATCTGCCTTTCGGCCTCGGTCTTGTGGGGCTTGCTGGGCGTGGTGGCCGTGCGCTGGCTGGCCCCGCTGCTGCTGGCCGCCTTTGGCCTGATGCCGCTGTGGCTGCGCCTGGGCCTTGCGTGGGCGCTGCTGGCCACGCTGGCGCTGGACTGCGCCGGCACGCTGCTGACGCTGTTGGGCGTGCGGCACATCTTCCCCCAGGCGGAGGCCACGCGCAACCGCATGGCCAATTTGACCGTGCGCCTGGGGCTGTGGATCTTCGGCCGGCTCGAACGGCGCATGACCCGCGCCTACCCGCAGGCCACCATCACCCGCCGCCGGCGGGCCAAGAGCGCCGTGTTTGCCGAAGGGTGCAGCTTTTACAAAATTTTCCTTTTGTTCTTTATCGGCGCTTTTTTGGGCGATATTGTGGAAACGATCTTCTGCTACCTGACCATGGGCGTGTGGATGAGCCGCTCCAGCCTGGTGTGGGGGCCGTTTTCGGTGGTGTGGGGGCTGGCGCTGGCGCTGGTCACGCTGCTGATGTACCGCTACAAAGACAAAAGCGCAGCCTGGCTGTTCGTGGCCGGCACGCTGCTGGGCGGCGCTTATGAATACCTGTGCAGCGTGTTCACCGAACTGGTATTCGGCGCGGTGTTCTGGGACTACAGCCACATCCCCTTTAACCTGGGCGGGCGCATCAACCTGCTGTACTGCTTTTTCTGGGGGTTCGCGGCGGTGGCCTGGTTCAAGGTGTGCTACCCGCCGCTTTCCCGCCTGATCGAGCGCACGCCCAAGCTGCCCGGCACCATCGTGACCTGGGCGCTGATTCTGTTCATGGCCGCCGATATGCTGGTGAGCGCCGCCGCCCTGGTGCGCTACAACGCCCGCTGGCAGGGCGCGCCGCCGGCCAACGCCTTTGAGCAGACGCTGGACGCCTGGTTTGACGACGATTACATCGCCAAGGTCTACCCCAAGCTCAAACACCGGTAAAAACAGACAAAAACCGGCCCCGCCGCCAGGGAACGCCCCTGTGCGGCGGGGCCGGTTTTTGCGCGCCGCTTACTTCTGCTCGTAGCTCTGGCAGTAGTGCGGGTTTTCCACGCCGGCGCTCTGGTTGTCGGCATGGTGGGTGATCGTGATCTGGCTCAAGTCACACTTTTGGCAGTCGATGTTGTGCGCGCAGCCCTGCACGTCACAAAAAACGCCGCTGTTCTCCATCTGGCACACCTCCTTTGGGGCCGCTGCGGCGGCCTGACGGTAGTATGCCCCGTTCTTTTCCGCTTTAACCGCCGGGCAAAAGTTCCAGCCCCTGTTTGCCGCAAAGGTGCCGCACCGTAAACTCCAGCACGCACACTTCGGCCCAATAGCGGTCGATCTCGCCCCGGTGGTCGGCTTCGCTCTGCCCCGGCGCGTATTTTTGGGCCAGGGCGTGCAGCGGCGCGCGCATGGCCTCGCCCTCCAGCGCGCGCACCGTGCCGAAGGCGATGACGCTGCGGTAGGCGGTGGTGTATCTCTGCGGCACGACCGCGTCCCGGTCCACCACGCAGAAGGAGGCTTTTTCGCACCCGCGCACGGCGTCCATCTTGTGGCCCTGCCGCGCGCAGTGGAAATAGAGCCTGCCGCCGGCGTACACATAGTTCAGCGGCACGGCATACGGCCAGCCGCCGTCGCCCAGCAGGGCCAGCACGCCGGTGCGGCCGCTGTGCAGGATCTGTTCGCACACGGCGCGCGGCAAAGCCTGCCGCGCGCGGCGCAGGGGGCGGAACGCCATGGGGGACCCTCCTTTACATAAAACAAAACCGCCCTGCCGCAGCGGGCAGGGCGTTGGTTGGGCCGGCGAGGTTCGAACTCACGAATGTCGGAGTCAAAGTCCGATGCCTTACCACTTGGCTACGGCCCAAAAGCAAAAAAGACCGCGCAGCGCCGGGCTGTGCGGTCTTTGGTGGGGTGCCTAGAGGGATTCGAACCCTCGGCCTCCAGAGCCACAATCTGGCGCGCTAACCAACTGCGCCATAGGCACCATATATGCGCCCGAAGGGACTCGAACCCCCG
>CALWNS010000023.1 GCA_944382805.1 uncultured Gemmiger sp.
CGTGCTCATCTTGTGTTTTCTAAAAGTAGTAGTGCTCTTTTCATCTGCAAAACAGCCGATTCCTCTACGCCATTTTTACGCCATTTCCGCGTGGGACTGCATAGAGAAATATGAAGTTATAATTTGGTTGGTTTTGCGTAAAACTGCGCTGTATCAGGCTTTAGCGGCGTTTATAGAGAGGTATAGAGATATGGAATCCAGCGTTTGAACGCCGATTCCGAGTTTCATAGGATGTTCGCTCCTTTGTATGGATAGGCTGAAAAATGTCTGTTCCCATTATACACAGCTTGCGCCCGCCAGGCAAGCGGCGGCGGGAATTTTTGCGCCCGATACGGCGGCTTGCGTAAAAATTTGATGGTTTCTTCTTTATTTTTCCATATTTGGCCGGTATAATAGAGAAAGTAGTTCTGTGCGCGCGCACAATGGAGGGAATTTTTATGGCGAACGAAAAGATCCTGGTGGTGGACGACGATAAAAACATCTGCGAACTGCTGCGGCTGTACCTGGCCAAAGAAGGCTTTCAGGTGACGATGGCCTACGACGGCAACGCGGCGCTGCAAGAGTTTGAGCGCCTGCACCCCGACCTGGTGCTGCTGGACGTGATGATGCCCGGCATGGACGGCTGGGAGGTCTGCCGCCGCATCCGCCAGAACGCCCAGACGCCGATCATTATGCTGACAGCCAAGGGCGAGACATACGACAAAGTGCTGGGCTTGGAACTGGGCGCGGACGATTACATCGTCAAGCCGTTCGAGACCAAGGAGGTCACCGCCCGCATCAAGGCCGTGCTGCGCCGCTGCGCCGCGCCGGCCGAGGACGACAAGGGCGTGTATGATTTCGACAACCTGCACCTGGACATGAACCGCTACGAGCTGAAGGTAAAGGGCAAGGTGGTGGAAGCGCCGCCCAAAGAGCTGGAACTGCTGGCCTGCCTGGCCGCCCACCCCAACCGCGTATACACCCGCGACCAGCTGCTGGACGAGGTGTGGGGGTTTGAATATTACGGCGATTCCCGCACCATCGACGTACACGTCAAGCGCCTGCGCGAAAAGCTGGAGGGCGCTTCGGACCAGTGGAACTTAAAGACCGTGTGGGGCGTGGGGTATAAGTTTGAGGTGAAGGACTAAGTGCGCGGCCAGAACAAGAGCATCAGCCGGGAGATCTTTTCCAGCACCGCGCTGATTTTGCTTACAAGCCTTTTGCTGATGGGCGGCGTACTGTGTACGCTTTCGATGGCGTATTTTGCGCGGGAACGCCACAACGCGCTGACCAGCGTGCTGGACGCCGCCACCGCCCTGAGCGAGCGCTTTGCCGAAAACGGGCAGGACGTGACCAAACCCATCCCGGACGAAGCGCTGCGCAAAAGCGTGGAGTCCGGGTTCGAGCTGTTCCACACCTCGTCCGACGTGGCGGTGTTCGTGGTGGACGGCACAGGCCAGCCGCTGCTGCGCTCCACCTCCGAAACGCTGACCGGCGCGCCGGTGCCCGCCGCCGTGCTGGCCCTGATGGACGGCGGCGGGGACCACTTTGAGCGCGGCACGCTGAGCGGCGTGCTGACCGGCAAGTACTATGTGGCGGGCCGCCGGCTGGCGGTCGGCGCGGGGGACGCCTATCTGTTCGTGTGTACCTCCACCCAGTCCATGTACGAATACCTGGCCGACAGCGTCAGCGTGATCTGCATTTCGGCGCTGTGCATTTTGCTGCTGGCGCTGGTCGTTTCGCTGCTGCTCACGCGCAAGATCACCGCGCCCATCGCGCAGATCAGCGCGGCGGCGCGGCGGCTGGGCAGCGGGGACTTTACGGCCCGCGCGCCGGTGGACGGCTGCGAGGAACTGGCCGAGTTTGCCACCACCTTTAACAATATGGCGGCGCGGCTGCAAACCATCGACAACGCGCGCGGTCAGTTCATGGGCAACATCGCGCACGAGCTGCGCACGCCGATGACCAGCATCAAAGGCTTTATTGATGGGATGCTGGACGATACCATCCCCGAAAGCGAGTACAAGCACTACCTGACCATCGTCTCGCAGGAAACGGGGCGGCTGGCCCGGCTGGTGCAGAATATGCTGGACATCACCAAGCTGGAAAGCGGCGAATACAAGGTGCAGGCCCGCAGCTACAATGTGTGGAACACGCTGACCGATGTGGTGCTTTCGGACGAACAGCGCATCGAAAACGGGCGGATCGACATCCAGGGCCTGGAACCGGGGCACGAGACGGTATACGCCGACCCGGACCTTGTACACCAGGTGGTGTACAACATTGTGGACAACGCCATCAAGTTTACGCCGCCGGACGGGGTGATCCGCTTCCAGGTGGTACACAGCAGCGGCATGGTGTACATTTCGATCGAAAACACCGGCGACGGCATCGCGCCCGAAGCGCTGCCCTTTGTGTTCGAGCGCTTTTACAAAGAGGACCGCTCCCGCGGGCTGAACACGCGCGGCAGCGGGCTGGGGCTGCACATCTGCAAGGTGCTCGTCAACCTGTCCGGCGGGCAGATCAAGGCGGAAAGCGAACAGGGCCGCTGGTGCCGGTTCACCTTCAGCCTGCCGGCCGAACCGCCGGCCGCCGGCACACCCGTACCGCAGCCATAAAACGGCGCCTCACCCGACCCCGGGTGAGGCGCTGTTTTGGTTGATAGTGGGCGAAAGCGTAAGGGGGGCGCAATCCCTCCGTCTGCGGCGGCGCCGCAGACACCTTTCTTTGACGGCAGCTGGCGGGGGCGCAATCCCTCCGTCTGCGGCACAGCCGCAGACACCTCCCTTTGACAAGGGATGCAATAGGTGCTTATTTCCTTCACCACCTCCGCCGCCAGACCAGCAGCGCGGCCAGGCCGGTGGCGCTGGCGGCCAACAGGGTGATGCACAAACCAAGCGGGAAATCATCCCCGGTCTGGGGCAGGGTCACGGTAGGGGCGGGCGTTGCCGCCGGAGCCGGGCTGGGGGTGGTTTCAGGTGCCGGGGCCGGGCTGGGCGTCACCGCCGGCGCGGGGCTGGCGGCCTGGCCGGTGGCAGGGATGGCCACGGCCGCCTTGGCATAATGGCAAACCGTGCATTCCTCGTGTTTGGAACCCGCCTCGGTGGCGGTGGCTTCTTTGTCGATCACCCACCCAAAAGTGTGGGCGGCTTCGTTCAGCTTCTCGCCGCACTCGCAGGTGTTCCAGTGGTTCGTCTCATCAGAATGCCAGCCTGTTCCGTCGGCGGTATGCTCCGCCAGCTTCGGGATAACCGTATTTGCAAGGGCAATTTCTTTTGTACCGGCTTTATCGCTGAAATACTTATCGCAGCCGTCACAGTACCAGTATTCGATGTTGCCCTCGGTCATATGGGTGGCGGCTTTGGCTTCGGTTTGCACAAGGTTTGTGTGGTTGGCGGCGTTTACTTCGCCGTATTCCTCGCCGCAGGTGTCGCAGACTGCCAATGCAGTACAGGTGGCTTCGCCGCCGGAGCAATTTTCGGTCTGTGTATCGCCGCAAACGGAGCAGGTGTGGCTGTGCGTGCCGTTTCCTTTGCCTGTCCAACCGCCCCATGTATGCCCGTTTGCGCCTCCGTTTCCAAAGGTTTCTGTTCCTTTTGTGCCGCATATGCAGGAGAAGTAATAGGTTGCAGGCTGTGTGCAGGTTACTGCTGAGGCAAGGTAGGCATCGGAAGTAATCTGTTGGTCGTAGGTATGCGCCGCATATCCGTTCTTCTGGCTGTTATCCGTAACCGTGCAGCCGTCTGCCGTACAATCGTGCCAATGGTAGCCGCCGTCGCTGCTCCATGTGTCAGACCAGCTATGCTCATGTGTCGGCACCGTCAGAGAGATTTCTGCAAATTGGCTGGCATAATCGGTTTTATAATCTCCGTTGTACTGCTCGTTGAATACATAGAGCTTTACTGTATCGTTCAATGTT
>CALWNS010000024.1 GCA_944382805.1 uncultured Gemmiger sp.
AGAGAGGGAACACCATGAACGTGGACGAACTGCTTGAATTGATGGAAGAAACGCTGGAAGAGGGCACCGCCGTGCCGTTTTCCCCCTCCAAGCGCATCGTGGACGTGGACCGTATGCGCGATATCATCGACGAGGTGCGCAACAACCTGCCCGATGAACTGCGCGACAGCAAAAAGATCGTGGCCGACCGCGAACAGATCATCAAGGGCGCCAAGGCCGAAAGCGAAAACATCATCAAGCAGGCCGAGGAGCGCGCCCGCGGCCTTGTCTCGGAGCAGGAGATCGTCAAGCGCGCCCAGCAGCGCGCGGTCGAGATCCTGACCGCCGCCCAGCAGCAGGCCAAGGAGATCAGCCGCAGCGCCACCACCTACTGCGAGACCATCCTTAAAAATTCCGAGGAAGTGCTGGCCCGCAGCGTGACCGACATCAAAAATACGCGCATGAACCTGCGCAGCGCGGCCTCCCGCGGGCTGCGCGGGCAGAAAGGCGGCCGCTGACCCGCCCCGCCGGCGGGGCAGGGGAACGCTCCCCAATTCTCCCCACCGCCGGACCGAATGTGAAAATTGTAAGCCCACAGCCATTTTTTCTGGCTGTGGGCTTGCTTTTTGTCTGCCGATTTGGTACTATGATAGTACAGTTGTGGGTAATTGGGGTTAGCTGTGGTTGAAAGTGGGTATTTTCCACCGTTTCAACAGAGTTTTCAACAACGTACCTGCGGCTGGACGTGCAAAACTGCATGGTCTTGACAAAGAAAGGGGGAGTTCAATATGTTCGTCGGCCGTTTCGATTATGCCATCGACGCCAAGGGCAGATTGAACTTCCCCGCCAAGTTCCGCGAGGATATGGGCGAAACCTTCATCGTGGCGCGCTGGCTGGACCACTGCCTGGCGGCGTTCCCCAGCGCCGAATTCGAGAAGGTGGCCGAGCGCATTGCCGAAAAAGGCCTGGTCAAGGGCCGCCAGGTCAGCCGTATGCTCTATTCCTCGGCGGTGGAGGTCACGCCGGATAAGCAGGGCCGCATCCAGCTGCCCGCCAATCTGCGCGCTTACGCAAACCTGGAGCATGATGTGACCATCACCGGCAACCGCACCTTTGCCGAGATCTGGAATACGGCCGATTGGGAAGCGACCCAGGCCGATTCGGACGAAGATTTTACCGCAGCGATGGAGGATCTGGACTTCTGATCGCTGCCAAGGGGAGCCGCAATGGAATTCAACCACATTCCCGTACTTCTGCAGCCTTGTCTTGACGGGCTGGCCATCGACCCTGCCGGCATTTACCTGGACGGTACCGCCGGTGGGGCCGGCCATTCCCGCGAGATCGCCAAGCGGCTGACCACCGGGCGTCTTATCGCCCTGGACCAGGACCCGGATGCGGTGGCAATCGCCGCCGAAAGGCTTAAGGGTCTGCCGGCCCAGGTGGTCAGGGCCAATTTCCGCCAGGCGGCCGAAGTGCTGGATGCGCTGGGCATCCCCGCCATCCAGGGCGCCCTGTTGGACCTGGGCGTTTCCAGCCATCAGCTTGACGAGGCCGGCCGCGGTTTTTCCTACCACGCCGATGCGCCGCTTGATATGCGCATGAGCCAGCAGGGAGCCACTGCGGCCGACCTCGTCAACGCCCTCCCGCGGGAAGAACTGGCCCGCATCCTGCGGGAGTATGGCGAGGAACCCTACGCCTGGCAGATCGCCGGCAAGATCGTAAAAGCCCGCGAACAGGCCCCGCTGCAAACAACGATGCAGCTGGCCGAACTTATTGCCGCCGCCGTGCCGCCGGCCGAGCGCCGCAAGCACAAAAACCCCGCCCGCCGCAGCTTCCAGGCGCTGCGCATTGCGGTAAACGGCGAGCTGGACGCCCTGAACGAGGGGCTGGAGGCGATCTTCAGCCGCCTGGCGCCGGGCGGCCGGCTGTGCGTCATCACCTTCCACAGCCTGGAGGACCGCCTGGTCAAAAACAAGTTCCGCCGCTGGGCGCAGCGCTGTACCTGCCCGCCGGAACAACCGGTCTGCACCTGCGGCGGCGTGCCCAAGGCGCGGCTGGTCACCCGCCGCCCCATCGAGGCGGACGAGCAGGAACTGGCCGTCAACCGCCGCAGCCGTTCGGCCAAGCTGCGCGTGCTGGAAAAGTGCTGACAGCGCCGCAAAAACCTCCCGCGCCGCAGGCGCGGGTCCTTATTTCATGAACTTACCCGAGGGGGTGTTTCCCATGGCTTCCGCCGCTTTCCAACTTGAGCCGCGCCGTGCCGCCGCGCAGCGCGCGCCCGGCCTGCGCATCGTGCGCGGGGGGCGCTATAAACTGGCCCGCGCCCGGCAGATGGCCCGCCAGGCCGCGATTGCGGCCGCCGCCGTGCTGGTGCTGGTGCTGGTCACCGCCATTGTCAACAGCCAGGCGCGCCTGACCGAGCTGACCGGCGATATCGATGCAGCCCGTGCCGAACTCAGCACGGCGCAGTCTACTTACGATTACCTGACCGCCCAGATGGACGAGATCGCCAATATGTCCAACCTGGGTACGGTGGCCGAAAAGCGGCTGGGCCTGGTCCAGACCGACCCCAGCCAGATCACCTACCTCCGCCTGGAAAACGAAAGCGTGATCGAGCGCAGCGAAAGCAGCGCCGGCAAACTGCTGGACGGTCTGCGCACCGCCGCGCTGAGCCTGTTGGGGAGCTTCGACCCCTGAACGGCTCGCCCGCCGCGCTTTTGCCGCCCATGACCAAAGCGTGCGTCCCGCCCAGCGCAGGGGGCACGCTTTTTCTCTTTAGACCCGCCGCGCCGCCGCGGTCGCCCGGAAAGGCAGGAATATGAACCAGGATCAAACCCCGCACAAAAATAACGGCCGCCGCCCGCCTTCGGACCGCCACCCCATCAACAACGCGCTGCGCGTGCGCACGCTGCTGCTGGTGGCCGTGTTCGTCCTGTTCGGCATCGGGCTGCTGATCTACCAGCTGTACGCCCTGCAGCTGCGCGACCCGGAAAACTACCGCGTGGGCGCGGCGGAGCAGCAGCTTTCGGACGAAGTGCTGCCCGCCACCCGTGGGTCGATCTACAGCTCCACCGGCGAGGTGCTGGCCCGCAGCACGACCGTGTGGAACATCATTGCCGACCCCCAGCTCTGCAACGAGGACTTTTTGGCCGAATCGGCCGAAGAACTCAGCAAGCTGCTGGGCGGCACGGTCAGCGCCGAGAGCATTCTGGAAAAGCTCAGCGACCGCGACAGCCGCTATAAGGTGCTGGCCCGCGGCGTCGACCTGCCGACCAAGGACGCGATCCTGGAATATGCCAACACCCCGCGCGCGCTGACCCCCGACGCGCCGGAAAAGGATTGGGAACCGGTGCTGGAGATCTACACCGAGCAGAGCGCCTCCCGCAGCTACCCCTACGGGTCGTTCCTCTCCTCGGTGATCGGCTTTACCAACGACGAGGGCGGGGCCTATGGCCTGGAACGCTCCTACGACGATGTTTTGTCCGGCACGGCGGGGCGCAGCGTCAGCACGCGCAACCCCTGGGGTTACGAGATGGACGAGACAGAGGCCAATGTTCATGAGGCGATCAACGGCTACGACCTGCACCTGACCATCGATGAAAATGTGCAGAGCGTGGTGGAAAAATATCTCAACCAGGCCACCGAAGAATACAGCGTGATGAACCGCGGCACCGTGATCGTGATGGACGTGAACACCGGCGCCATCCTGTCCATGGCCACGGTGGATCAGTTCGACCCCAACGACCCCTTTACCATCCAAAACGAGGAAGTGGCCGCCGTCCTGGAGGACGAAACGCTGACCGCCGCGGAAATAGACCTGCTGGAGTCCCGCCTGGGCGAGGATGCCGTGGCCGATATCGTGGCGGACGGCATCCTGGGCGAGGACGAATACTCCACCCTGCAGGGCTACCTGCGCGAAGCCCAGTGGAAAAACAAGAGCGTGACCGAACTGTATTTCCCCGGCTCGGTCTTTAAGCTGATCACGGCCGCCGCCGCGCTCGATTCCGGCCTGGTGGACGCCAGCCAGGAATACTACTGCAGCGGCACGCTCGTCGTCAACGAAGGGACCGAGTGGCAGGTCGAATACCACTGCGCCAGCGGCAACGTCCACCACTGGCAGGATATGGCCGGCGCGCTGGAGGAAAGCTGCAACCTTTACTTCATCCAGCTGGCCGAGACGATGTCCACCCAGTTCTTTACCGATTATTACGATGCGTTCGGCCTGTACGAGCGCACCGGCATCGATCTGCCGTATGAATCGGCCGGCATCTCCAAGACCAAGGAGGATATGGACCGCATCATCACCGACCTGTATTCCACCTCCTTCGGCCAGACACAAAAGCTCACCCCCATCCAAATGGCCACCGCCGTGGCGGCCTGCGTCAACGGCGGCTACCTGCTCACCCCCTATGTGGTGGACCACATCACCGACGAAAACGGCAACGTGGTCGAACAGGCACAGACCGAGATCCGCCGCCAGGTCATTTCGGAGGAAGTCAGCCGGCAGCTCTGCGCCATGCTGGAGAATAACGTTGGGGACGGGCAGGAAGGCTACTCCTGCCGCAACGTCTATGTGTCCGGCTACTCCATCGGCGGCAAATCCGGCACGGCCGAACAGCTCGACCGTACCGAGCGCGGCGACGGCGATTACCACAAGCAGATCAGCTTTGCCGCCGCCCTGCCCATCGACGATCCGGAATACCTGGTCTTTGCCGTGCTGGACGACCCGCGCTGGACCGACGACTTCGCCTCCTACATCGTGGCGCCGATGGTGGGCAACATCATCAGCGAGATCGCGCCCTACCTGGGCATCCCCACCGACCCCGACTTTGTTGCCCCGGAAACGGTCCGGGTCGAAAATTATGTGGATAACGGCTGGTCTACGGCGCAGATGAAGATGAACAAGGTCGGCCTGAAACACCAGATCATCGGGGAGAGCGGTACCATCACCTACCAGTACCCCTACGCCACTATGGAAGTGCCCTACGGTTCCACCGTCTACCTGTATACCGAGGGTACGACCGGCCAGACGACCACCGTGCCGGACGCCGTGGGCAAAACAGGCAGCTTTGCCAGCCAGATGCTGCACGCCTCCAACCTGAACGTGCGCATCGTAGGCGACGAGAACGCCCAGGTCGTTTCGCAGGATGTAGACGCCGGCCAAAGCGTCGAATACGGCACCGTGGTCACGCTGACCACCGCCGCGCAGGAAAGCGCCGAACCGCAGCCGGAAACAACGGCTGAGCCCGCCCCACAGGAGGAGTGACTATGAGACCCATCCATGCCAATGAACTGCTGGCCGGCCTGGCGCTGGCCCGCCCGGCCCTGATCACCGACGTCGTCACCGACAGCCGCCGCGTACACCCCGGCTGCGTGTTCGTCTGTTTCCCCGGCGCACGGGTGGACGGCCACGACTTTGCCGCCGCCGCCTACAAGGCCGGGGCCGAGTATGTGATCGCCAACCATCCCGTGGAGGGCGTGCCGGAGGACCACCTTGTCGTCACCCCCTCCAGCCACCGCGCCATGCTGCGCATGGCCTCCAACTACAGGATGCTGTTCAACCCGCTCATGATCGGCGTTACCGGCAGCGTGGGCAAGACCACCACCAAGGAATTCTGCTACGCCGTGCTGTCCGCGTTCGGCAACACGCTCAAGACCGAGGGCAACCAGAACAACGAGATCGGCCTGCCCAACACGCTGTTCCGCCTGGACGAGGCCACCGAGTACGCCGTGGTCGAAATGGGCATGAGCGCGCTGGGCGAGATCGCCCGGCTGGTGCGCACGGCCCGCCCGGCCGCCGGCATCATCACCATGATCGGCGTCTCCCACCTGGAAAACCTGGGCAGCCGCGAGAATATACTGAAAGCAAAGCTGGAGATCTGCCAGGGCCTGCCGGACGGCGCGCCGCTGGTGCTCAACGGCGACGATGCGCTGCTGCGCGGCGCGGCGCTGCCGCACCGGCTGCGCCCGGTCTGGTTTGCGCTAAAGGACCCCGCCGCCGATGTGCGCGCGGTGGATATCCGCGATACGGCCGCCGGCACCGCCTTTACGCTGGCGGACACCGAACATGGCCGGTTCGAAGTGTGCATCCCCACCACCGGCCTGCACACGGTGTACGATGCGCTGGCCGCTTACGCCGCGGCCACCCGCCTGGGGCTGGACCCGGCGCGGGCGGCCGCCGCGCTGGCCAACTACCAAACGACCGGGATGCGCCAGAACCTGGCCGTACACGGCGGCGTGACCTTTATCGAGGATTGCTACAACGCCAGCCCGGACAGTATGCGCGCCGCGCTGGGGATCCTGGCCAGCCGCACGCCCGGCGCGGGCGGGCGGCGCATCGCCGTGCTGGGCGATATGCTGGAACTGGGCGCCGTGAGCGAGGCCGCCCACCGCGATACCGGCACGCTGGCCGGCGAGACCGCCGATATCGTCCTTGCGGTAGGCCCGCTGAGCGCTGCCCTGGCCGAAGCCGCCCGCAAAAAATGCGCTGCAACTTTGTATTGCCAAAACACCGGGGAAGTAGTAGAATATCTAAGGTCGAACCTGCGCCCCGGCGACGTCGTGCTGGCCAAAGCCAGCCACGCTATGGGGTTTGAACAGATGCTCACGGCACTGTATGCGGTTCTGCCTACTACCTGAATTTTGGGGGAATCACCGCATGGGGATGACAGTATCCTGGATGCTGGTCGCGGCGGCCGTCGCCGCGTTCTGCATCACCGCCGTTTCGGGCTTTTTCCTGATCCCGGCTTTGCACCGCCTGCATTTTGGCCAGACCATCCGCGAGGACGGACCGACCTGGCACAACAAAAAGCAGGGCACGCCCACCATGGGCGGCTTCTGCTTCATTTTGGGCGTTCTGCTGGCGGTCGGCCTGGTGTACGCCGCGCTGCTGCGCCTGGCGCCGGACCTGCTGCTGCCGCAGCAGGTGCAGGCTGCCCTGCTTGTGCTGTTTCTGGCGTTCGGGTCGGGCTTTATCGGCTTTCTGGACGACTATATCAAGGTGGTGCGCCGCCGCAACCTGGGGCTTGTGGCCTGGCAAAAACTGGTGCTCCAGTTCCTGGTCACCGGCTGCTTTATGGCCGGCCTGCACAGCCTGGGGCTGATGACCCGCCTGATCCTGCTGCCCGGCATCGGCGCGGTGGACCTGGGGATCGTGTACTACCCCATCGCATTTTTCGGCATCATCTTTATGGTCAACGCCGTCAACCTGACCGACGGTCTGGACGGGCTGTGCTCCTGCGTGACCTTTGTCTCGATGCTCGGTTACCTGCTTTGTGCCAGTATGCTCGGCTTTTACCATGTGGCGGTGCTCTCCACCGCCATGGCCGCGGCCTGCGCCGGCTTCCTTGTGTGGAACTTTTACCCGGCCAAGGTGTTCATGGGCGATACCGGCAGTATGTTTTTGGGCGGCATGGTCACGGCGATGGCCTTTGTGATGGGCCGGCCGGAGCTGGTGCTCTTTTTTGGCATCGTCTATATCTGGGACGCCATGACCGTTGTCATCCAGCGCGTCTACTTCAAGCTGACCCACGGCAAGCGCATTTTCCGCATGACGCCGATCCACCACGCTTTTGAGATGCGCGGCTGGAAAGAACCCCGCATCAACGCCTTTTTCAGCTTTATCGCGCTGGCGGGCGTTGTGCTGGGGCTGTTCTATGTTTATATGAGCTGAGCCGTATACAAAAAGGGGAGGGGGGAACGCCTTGACCGCCGTAAAACTGTTGGATATTGCCTTCGGCAACCTGCTGCGCTTTTTCCGGGACATCCGTTTCCGCAAAGAGGAGCGCGGCCCGCTCTCCCATGCGTTTGTCATCACGCTGCTGCTGGTGCTGATCTACGGGCTGATCATGCTGTTTTCCGCCAGCTACGTCACGGCTTATTACAAATTCGGTGATATCTACCACTACATTGCGCCGCAGCTCATCATCGCGGTCGTCGGCATCGGGGCCATGCTCCTGATCTCCAACATCGACTACCATGCGCTGCGCCACGTGTTTTGGCACCTGTATGTGCTGCTGCTCATCCTGCTGGTGTGGGCGCTGTTCAGCGAACCGTACAACAACTGCTACCGCTGGGTCTACCTGTTCGGCACCACGCTGCAGCCGTCCGAAGTGGCCAAATTCGCCGCCGTCCTGGGCATCGCCCTGCTGACCGACCAGCATTATACCGAGCGCCACAAGCTCTGGTACGGCTGCATCCTGCCGCTGCTGCCGCTGGCCCCGGTGTTTATCCTGCTGCGCATGGAGCCGCACAACTCGGCCATTTTGCTCATCGGCATGATCGCCGTCACCATGCTCATCTGCGGCGGCTGCGCGCTGCGCTGGCTGCCGCTGGAGGCCGCCGCCGGCATTGCGGCGGTGTTCCTGCTGCTCACGGCCGAAGGCAACGACGTGGCCAACGAGCGCCTGGGCGCCTGGGGCCTGTATGCGGGCAGCGAAGCGGACCTTGGCTACCAGACCACCCAGAGCCTGTATTCCATCGCTTCGGGCGGGCTGACCGGCCTGGGCATCGGCAACAGTCTGCAAAAACACCTCTGGCTGCCGGAAGCCACCAACGACTTCATCTTTTCGGTCGTGTGCGAGGAGCTTGGTTTTATCGGCGCGCTGCTGTGCATTTTGCTGTTCGTGCTGCTCATTTTGCAGGGCATCCTGATCGCCCTGCGCGCGCCCGATTATTTTGGCACCATGCTGGGCATCGGCATCACGGCGCAGGTGGCCTGGCAGGTGTTCTGCCACATCGGCGTGGTCACGGCCACGCTGCCCAATACCGGCATCAGCCTGCCGTTCTTTTCGTCCGGCGGCACCAGCCTGTTGCTGCTTTTGTGCGAAATGGGCGTGCTGCTCAGCGTCTCCCGCGCCGGCAACGCGCAGGCCGCGGCCCAGCGCCACCAGCGCCAACAGGAACTCAGGAACCGCCTGCAGGGCGGCCGCACGGTCTACCGCCGGCCGCAGGCGCAATAAGGGAAAGGGGTGCAAACGCAATGCGCGTTCTGATCGCTGCCGGCGGCACCGCCGGCCACATCAACCCGGCCCTGGCCATTGCCGGGGCGCTGCGCCGGGCCGACCCGGCGGCCGAGATCCACTTTGCCGGCCGGCGCGAAGGCATGGAGTACGGCCTGGTCACGCGGGCAGGGTATCCGTTCCACCATATCGAGATCAACGGCTTCCAGCGCCGCCTTACGCCGGAAAACATCCGCCGCAACCTGGCGGCGCTGTGGCACCTGGCCCTGTCCGGCCCGCGCACCCAGGCCATCCTCAAGCAGGTGCAGCCGGACCTGGTCATCGGCTGCGGCGGCTATGTCAGCGGGCCGGTGGTGCGCGCGGCCGCCCGCCGCGGCATCAAGACCGCCATCCATGAACAGAACGCCTTCCCCGGCGTGACCAACAAGCTGCTGGCAAAAGACGTGGACGTGGTGTTCGCCGCCAGCGCCGACGCGGTGCAAAAGCTCGGCGCGCCGGGCAAAACGCTGGTCGTGGGCAACCCGGTGCGCCCGGAACTGTTCACCCAGGACCGCGCGGCCGCCCGCGCCCGCCTGGGCGTAAAGGACCGCACCGTGATCCTAAGCTTTGGCGGCAGCCTGGGCGCGCGCCGCATCAACGAGGTCGTGGCGGCGCTGTGCGGCTGGGAACAGCGCACCCGCCAGCCCATTCTGCACCTGCACGCCACCGGCAGCCGCGGCGTGCAGCTGTTCAAGGACCTGGCCGCGCAGCATGGCTTTGCCCCCGGGCCGGACCTTGTCGTGCAGGAATACATCAACAATATGCCGGAACTGCTGGCGGCGGCCGATCTGGTCATCGCCCGCTCCGGCGCGTTGACACTGGCCGAACTTGAGGCGATGGGCCGCGCGTCCATCCTGATCCCCAGCCCCAACGTGGCCGAAAACCACCAGTACTATAACGCGCTGGAACTGCAGAACGCCGGCGCGGCCGTAGTCATAGAGGAAAAAGACCTGACGGGCGACCGCCTGGTCGAAACGGTGCAGGCGCTGCTGGCCGAACCCGGCCGCCTGACCGAGATGGGCCGCTGCGCCCGCACGCTGGCCGTGCCGGACAGCCTGGACCGCATCACCGCGCGTCTGCTGGAACTGGTGCGCACCGGCCGCTAAAAGCAAGCAAAACAAAGGAGGGAACGGCGGATGGATCGCAACCAGCGCAGCCGACAACAGAAATCAGCCGCCGTCCCGCCGCGCGCCCCCCGTGACCGCACCATGAAAAGCCGGCTGGGTCTGACCAAGCGCCAGCCGGAGCCGCCCGCCGCCCGCCGCCCGGCCCCGGCGCGCCCGCCCGCGCCGCAGAACCCGCAAAAAAGCGGTTACCGCCCCGGCGGCCGCACGCACCCGCCGCGCCGCGTGACCCATGCGGAGATGCTTCGCCGCCGCCGGCGCCGCGCGCTGCTGGGGATGCTGCTGGTGGCGGCGGTACTGGTCGTGGGGGTGGTGCTTTCGGTCAACCTGCTGTTCAAGGTGGCCGATTTCCGCCTGGAAAACACCGACGGCACCACCCCGGCCAATACCGGTATTTATACCGAGGAACAGATCATTGAACTGCTGGGCGTGCAGCCGGGGGATAACCTGTTCGGCTTTTCCACGCGGGAAAAAACGCAGCTGCTGCTCAGCAGCCTGCCCTACCTGGATGTGGCCGAAGTCGCGGTGCAGGCGCCCAACACGGTGGTCATCAAGGTGCAGCCGGCCACCGAGCGCTATGCCCTGGAGCTGGGCGGCCAGTGGCTGGTGCTGAGCAGTGCGCTCAAAGTGCTGCGCACCGAGACTGCCCGCCCGGACGGCCTGATCTTGTTGGAGGCCACCCCGGCCGACGGCCAGGCTACCGTGCCCGGCAGCTTTTTGCAGCTGCAAAGCGAAGGCTCGGCCCAGGGCGCTACCGGCGAGACCGCCCGCGCCACGGCCGGCCAGGTGCTGGACACGCTGGCGCAGCAGCTGGAGGAAAGCGCCCTGCTGGACAAAACGACCAGCATCACGCTGACCGATCTGAGCGAACTGCAATTTTTGTACGACGACCGCATCACGGTGCAGCTGGGCACGGCCAACGACCTGGACTACAAGATCCGCTTTGCGGCGCAGGTGATCCTGGACGTTGCGGGCAGCGGCCTTTCGGCCACCGACCGCGGCACGCTGGACGCCAGCAACCAGTATGCGGACGGCACGCCCTATCTGCGCTTTAACAGCACGGCGCCAACCCCGACCCCGGCGCCGACCCCGCCCCCGGAAGGGGAGGGGAGCGCCGACCCCGCCGCTACGGCCGACCCGGCAGCCACGCAGCCGCCGGCCACCTCCGAACCCGAAATATAAAAAACGCCCGCGGCCGGGAAAGGCCGCATACAAAGAGACCGCTGCCCGCGGCATGGGAACTGCAAGTTTTCCCACGCCGCGGGCAGCGGCTTGTTTGTTGTGCGGGGGCGGGCCTTATACGCTCAGCTCGGCGGTCAGGCCTACGTCCTCGGGGTTCG
>CALWNS010000025.1 GCA_944382805.1 uncultured Gemmiger sp.
CCAGGAAGCGGCTGGGGTGGCAGAAGCGCAGCGCCAGGCCGCTGCGTTCGCGCAAAACTTCCTCCGGCTGGCCGGCCCAGGCCGGCGGGAACGGCACCTTGCTGCGGCGGGTTTTATAATCGGTCACGCACTGGGCGCTGTAGCCGCCGCGCTGGCTGGGGTAGACGACGAACAGCGCGTCGGTGCGGTAAAGGCCGTTTTTCCACGGCATATAGGCCGGCAGCACCACAATGCCGTCCTTGGCGCCGCGGTAGGCGCGCTGCACGGCTTCGTCGGCGCGGTTGACGGCGTTGGCGGCGGCGATCTCGTTGTCCAGGATCTGGCGCGCCACGGCCACCGCCCGCCAGAAGCAGGCGTCGGGGTCGTCCTTGGCGTCCCACAGGGGGTTAAAGCTGCCGATGGCCTCGGCCAGGGAGTTGGGTTCGCCGGTGTTGTCGTTCAGATCCAGCGGCTGGACAAAGTTTTCGTCCAGCAGGCGGGCCTGGTGCTCGCCCACCAGGCGCGCGCCCAGCACGCGCCACAGCAGGCCGAACGCCGCGTAGGGCACGCCGTTGGGGCGGGTCTCGCGCGGTTCGCTGTGGTGGTCGAACATACCGCCGCCGATATCGTACACGATGCCCTGGAAACCCTCCGGCACGGCAAAGCCGCGCGTGATCTGGATATCGGGGCGCACCGTCTGCAGCAGCGCGGTGGAAAACACATCGTCGGCATGGAACTTGCCGCCGTGGGTAAAGCCTTTTGCGGGGATCTTCATGGGGTGCCTCCTTTTTTGCGTTGCTGCCATTATAGCACACGCGGCGGCAAAAAGATACGCCAAGATCTGGCGCGCGGCAAAAACGCGCCCCGCCCCGCAAAAAAAATGCCCGCGGCAAAAAGCGGGCCTGCGCCTTGCGAACGGCGGCAAAGGTTGCTATAATAAATTGTCGCCGCGCGCCGTGTTTCCGCGCGGGGAAAAGAAGCCCATTGCTTTGATTTAACAAAAAGGAAGTATCACATACCTATGCAGCAGTTTTTACGCACCCTGCGCAGCCGGGATTTTTGGCTGCGCCGCTTTTTGCCCTTTGCCCTGGCGGTGGCGGCCGCGTTCGTGGCCCGCTACCAGCTGGAACTTTCGGACGGCGTCACGCCGGACTTTCTGGCCAAGCAGTGGCCGCTGTACGCGCCGCTCAACGCGCTGACCGCGTTCTGCTTAACGCTTTTGCTCTTTGCCTTTATCGGGCGCTGGGGGCTGGCCACCGGCATTTCCGGCGCGCTGTTCACGGTATTGGCGCTGGTGAACTACTACACGCGCGACCTGCACGGCACCGCGCTGATGACGCAGGACATTTTGAACATTGCCACCGCGGCCGAGGTCATGGGCAGCTACACGCTGCGCATCACCCGCCAGGTGGTGACCATCGTGGCGCTGTACCTGCCGGTGCTGGCCGCGGCGGTGGGGCAGCATTTCCTGCAGTTTGGCCGCGCCAAGGCCCCGCGCATCGGCTGGAAGCGCCGGCTGGGCCGCTGGGCCGGCTGCGCGGCGGGCATTTTTGCCATTTTGTACACGGGCTACTTTGCGCCGTTTGCCATCAAGCCCAAAGCGACCTACGGCTGGGCCTGGCAGCTCACCTATTATACCTACGGCTACCTGGCCGGCACCATCGAGTCGGCCGGGCTGCTGATGGACCCCATCATCCAGCCGGAGAACTATACCGACGAAGCCGCCGCCGAAGCCGCCGCCCGCGCCGACGGCTACGCCCCGGCGGTGGAGACGGTCAGCGAGCAGGAATACCCGGATATCGTGCTGATCCTTTCGGAAAGTTTCTACGACTTTGACCTGGTGACCGACACCCAGGCCGACGTGGATGTGATGTCGGTGACCAAGAACCTGCCCAACAGCATCTATGGCCACACGGTCAGCCCGCACGCGGGCGGCGGCACCAATTCCAGCGAGTACGAGATGCTTTCCTCCAACTCGATGATGCTGATGCCCAGCATCACGCCGTTCAACTGGCTGAATATGTACGGCGCCAACACCATCGTGAGCTACCTGGAGGACCTGGGCTACGCCACGATGGCGGCCCACCCGTACACCAACTCGAACTACCGGCGCAACGGCGCGTGGCTGGCGCTGGGCTTTGACCAAGTATATTTTGAGGACAGCTTCCCCACCCAGGAATACTACGGCGACCGCCCCTACCAGACCGACAGCGCCACCTACCGCGACCTGGCCGCCCTGTACGAGGCCATGCCGGAGGACCGGCCCCGGTTCACCTTTTTGGTCAGCATCCAGAGCCACGGCGACTACGATATGAACGACCCGGAGCTGGACCTGGTACACGCCGCCACCGATTACGGCGAGTATGACGAGCTGATGGACGAGTACCTGTCCTGTATGTACCTGACCGACCAGGCGTTTGGCGAACTGACCGAATACTTTACCGAGGTGTACGAGCAGACCGGGCGCAAGGTGATCGTAGCCATGGCCGGCGACCACGCGCCCAGCTTTGTGGACCACGTAGCGGACAAGAGCCGCGCCACCGACGAGGAGCTGCAGATCCTGGAGCGCAGCACGCCGTACATCCTGTGGGCCAACTACCCGCTGGAGAACGCCGGCCAGACCAGCGCCACCGACCCGCTGAACCGCATGGATATGTGTATGCTGGCCCCGGTGGTGGCCGAGCAGGCCGGCCTGCCGCTGACGCCGTTCTACCGCTACCTGCTGGCCATGCGCGAGGACGTGACGGTGTTTACGGCCGGCAACGACTTTGTGGACGCGAGCGGCGTCAACCGCAAATACGGCGAGAACGCCGAGTATGACGAATGGGTACACGGGTACTTTGCGCTGGAGTACAACAACATCGGCACCCACGCGCGCCGCGACCAGGCGCTGTTCCGACTAAGCGGCGAGTAAGCCGCGCCCCCGGGAGGTGGCGGGTATGAAAGCAAGAGCCAGGGCCGGCGTAACGCTGGTGGAACTGGCGGTGACGCTGGCTCTGCTGGGCCTGGCGGCCGCGCTGGCCGTGCCGGCGCTGACCGGCTACCTGGACAAGGGCGCGCGCCAGCAGGCGCTGACCGAAGCGCACGCCTGCGTACAGGCGTGCGACACGCTGCTGGCCGAATGGCACGCCGCCGGCGAGACCGCCGCGCGCTACGGCCCTGACGGCAGCGCCCCGCCGGCCGCCGCGGCCGGCTACCACATTGCCGCGGGGCAGACCGGCGGCGGGATGCAGGCCGCCGGCCGGGCCGCCGTGCGCGAGCTGGCCGGCGTGCCCGGCCGGGTGGAGGCGGCCTACCGCGCCGCCGACGAGACCACCGCCTACCTGGTGTATACGAACGACCGCCACACGGTGGTGTACAGCAGCGCAGGCGAAGCCGCGGCCCTGCCCGGCGCCACGCCGGAGCCGGGCGGCAACCCCAACGTGCCGCCGCCCGCCACGGCCGCGCCGACCCCGACGCCGGAGCCGACTTCCACGCCGGAGCCGGCCCCCACGCCCAGCCCGACGCCGGAGCCGACGCCGACGCCTTCCCCAACGCCGACGCCAACGGAAAAGCCGGCGGAGGATGAAGGCGGGTTCACCGTATGGGTGGTAGACGAAAACGGGAACCCGCTGGACGGCCTGCACGTAAAGATCACAGGCGGCGATATCGGCACCCAGCTGAGCAACGAGGACCGCCACTGGGTCAGCAGCAAAGAGGCCGGCTACCAGATCACCTTAAAAGTAGGCGGACCGTTTACGATCCAGTTCGAGAAGCCCACGGTTTCGCAGGACAACTGCAAGACCAAGTTTAATGTCACTTCCATCGAAGATGGGCATTGCAAATTGGAGCTTATTACCAAAGACGCAGACAACACAGACGATACGGACGACGAGGACGATTACAAAAAATACAAAGATCATCTGTACACCCTTTCCAGTTTGGAAAATGGCGTCATTTACCTGATCTACCACCCAGAAAAGCAGGACTGACATCTGCGTTCCGCGGGACGAT
>CALWNS010000026.1 GCA_944382805.1 uncultured Gemmiger sp.
GCCCGCGCGTGAATTTGCGGACGCCCCGCGCGACCCCGAAGCCCGCCCGCAGGCTCCCGCCCGCACCGAACGCATCCACGACGACGGCGACGATTTCGCCATGTTCGGCAAGATCGAACTGTAACAAAAGCAAACAGGCAGCCCCGCCAAAGGGCTGCCTGTTTTTGCCGTTGTTTCAAAAATTATTCCTGCGGGCAATACCCCAGCGTCGCCGCCATCACGGCCTTGATGGTGTGCATACGGTTGCCGGCTTCGGCAAAAACGAGCGACTGCGGGCTTTCGAACACCTCGTCGGTCACCTCCATGGCGTCGCGGCCGAACTTTTCGCCCATCTGTTTGCCAATGGCGGTCTTGTGGTCGTGGTAGGCGGGCAGGCAGTGCATAAATACCGCCTGCGGCCCCGCCGCGGCCAGCAGCGCGCCGTTGACCTGGTAGGGCGCCAGCGCGGCGATGCGCTCGGCCCAGACCTGCTCCGGCTCGCCCATGCTCACCCACACGTCGGTGTACAGCACGTCGGCCCCGGCCACGGCGGCGGTGTCCTCGGTCAGGGTCACGCTGCCGCCGCTGCGCCCGGCCAGGGCGCGGCAGCGCTCCGCCAGCGCCGCATCCGGCCAGTAGGCTTTGGGCGCGCAGGCCGTAAAGTGCAGGCCCATCTTGGCGCAGCCGATCATCAGCGAGTTGCCCATATTGTAGCGCGCGTCGCCCAAATAGACGAACCGCAGCCCCGCCAGGCGGCCAAAATGCTCCTGCAGCGTCAAAAAGTCGGCCAGGATCTGGGTGGGGTGGTATTCGTTGGTCAGCCCGTTCCACACCGGCACATCCGCATAGTCGGCCAGTTCCTGCACGATGGCCTGGCCGAAACCGCGGTACTCGATGCCGTCGAACATCTGGGACAAAACGCGGGCGGTGTCCGCAATGGATTCCTTTTTGCCGATCTGGCTGCCCGCCGGGTCCAGGTAGGTCGTGCCCATGCCCAGGTCGTGGGCCGCGACCTCGAACGCGCAGCGCGTGCGGGTGGAGGTCTTTTCAAAGATCAGGGCCACGTTTTTGCCGCGCAGGCCATCGTGCGGCGCACCGGCCGCCTTTTTGGCTTTCAGGTCGGCCGCCAGCGCCAGCAGGGCGGCGATCTCGCCCGGCGTATAGTCCAGCAGGGTCAAAAAGTCCCGCCCTTTCAGGCTTTGCAGTACGGTGTTTTCCATAAGTACGCCCCTTCTTGTTGCATAAACTTGCAAAGATACTGTTTAATTATACAGCAAAGCAGCCGCCGGCGCAAGCGGCGGGCAAAAAAATTCCGCCCGCCGCCCCCGGCGGGCTTTCAATTTACGGCCGTATGCGGTATACTGGTAGAAACTGAGCCAGTGTGCCCGCGCCCCGCCCGGGCGCGCCCTGGCAGGAGGGAGAACCCATATGCGTTATACCATTGAAAACCAAGACCTGCGCCTGACGGTGGACTCGCTGGGGGCCGAGCCGGTCAGCGTCCTTGACCTGCGCACCGGGGCCGAGATGCTCTGGCAGGCCGACCCCGCCGTGTGGAACCGCCACGCGCCCATCCTGTTCCCCTATACCGGCACGCCGACCGGCGGCAAAATGACCGCCAAGGGCGGCGAATACGCCGGCGGCCAGCACGGTTTTGCCCGCGACGTAGAGCACGCCCTGGTGCGCCGGGGCGCGGACGAGCTGGTGCTGGAGCTGCGCGCCAACGAAGAAACGCGCCAAAAGTGGCCCTACGACTTTGTGCTGCGCTCCGCTTTCCGGCTGCAGGGCCGCACCGTACACCACACCCTGACGGTGGAAAACCCGTCCGAGCCGGAGCTGCGCTTTGGCATCGGTTACCACCCGGCTTTCAATATCCCGTTCGACAGCGCCCACAAGACCGAGGATTACGAGTTCCGCTTTGACGAGCTGGAAAGCCCGCTGTGCGTCAGCGCGCGGCCCAACGGCCTGCTCAACGGCACCGACTTTTATTACCTGGCGCGCAACACAAAGGCCATCCCGCTGACCGACGCCCTGTTCGACAACGACAGCCACTGCATGGTCAACCTGCGCAGCCATACCCTGGCGCTGGTAGAAAAGGACACCGGCCGCCGCGTGAGCTGCAACATCGAAGGCTACCCCTATGTGCTGATCTGGTCGTCCAACAAGGCCAAGCCGCTGCGCTTTGTGTGCATCGAACCGTGGCACAGCCTGCCCGGCGAGGAAAACGGCCCCCTGGAATGGGAGCGGCGCCCCTGCGCGGCCAGCCTGGCGCCGGGCGAAAGCTGGTCCACCACGCTTTCCACCACCTTCGACCGCTGAGCCGATGCGCCATATCGAACTGAACGACCTTTCCGACCCCGGTCTGGATGTATACGCCCGCCTGACCGAACCGCAGCTGCGCAGCCGGCTGGAGCCGGGGCGCGGCGTGTTCATTGCCGAAAGCCCCAAGGTCATCCGCGCCGCGCTGGCGGCGGGGTGCCAGCCGCTTTCGCTGCTCATGGAGCGCCGCTGGCTGCAAAACGCCGGGCAAAACGGCATGGCCGAACTGCTGGCCAGCTGCGGCGACGTGCCGGTGTATACCGGCCCGCGCGCGCTGCTGGCCGGCCTGACCGGCTACGCGCTGACCCGCGGCGTGCTGTGCGCCATGCGCCGCCCCGCGCCGCGCACCGTGCAGCAGGTCTGCGCCGGGGCCCGGCGGGTGGCGGTGCTGGAAAATATTACCGACGCCGCCAACGTGGGCGCGCTGTTCCGCAGCGCGGCCGCCCTGGGCATGGACGCCATGCTGCTCAGCCCCGGCTGCTGCGACCCGCTGTGCCGCCGCGCCGTGCGCGTCAGCATGGGCGCGGTGCTGGCGCTGCCCTGGGCGCGCCTGGGCCAAACGGCCCAAAGCTGGCCGCAGCCCGCGCTGGCGCAGCTGCAGGACCAGGGCTTCGCCCTGGCCGCGCTGGCCCTGCGGGCGGATTCGGTCACCCCGCGCGACGCCGCCCTGCACGCCGAACCGCGCCTGGCGCTGCTGCTGGGCACCGAGGGCGAAGGCCTGCTGCCGCAGACCATCGCCGCCTGCCGCTACACCGTGCGCATCCCCATGCGCCGCGGCATCGATTCGCTCAACGTGGCCGCCGCCGGGGCCGTCGCCTTTTGGGAGCTGGCCCAATAACACAAACAGGAGTACGCCATGAACACTGCCCATACCCGCCTGCGCAAGCTCACGCTGTGCGCGCTGTTCACCGCCCTGACCGCCGTGTGCAGCCAGGTCGCCGTCCCCATGCCGTGGGGCGTGCCGGTCAACCTGGCGCTGCTGGCCGTCTACCTGGCCGGGGCGCTGCTGGGGCCGGTGTGGGGCGCCGCCAGCCAGGGCGTTTACCTGCTGCTGGCGCTGTTCGGCGTGCCGGTTTTGGCCGAACTGTCCGGCGGGCCGGCGGCCGTGCTGGGCCTGACGGGCGGGTATGTCATCGGCTACCTGCTGGCCGCGCTGCTCACCGGCGCGCTGGCCGGGCACAGCGCCGCCTTTGCGCGGCTGTGCGCGGCCATGGCGGCCGGCTGCCTGGGCTGCTACGCGCTGGGCACCGCCTGGTTCATGGCAGTCAGCGGCACGGGGCTGTGGCGCAGCCTGGCGCTGTGCGTGCTGCCCTACCTGCCCGGCGACGCCGTAAAGATCGCCCTGGCGGCGCTGGCCGTGCGCCGGCTGCGCCGCGCGCTGCCCCGCCTGTAGTTTAGGAAGGAGAACGCCATGAAATGGATCGCCGTGGATTACGGGGACGCGCGCACCGGCCTGGCCGGCTGTGACGCCGGCGAGCTGATCGCCGCGCCCATCACCCCGCAGATCGAAGAAAAAAGCATGAACCGCGCCGCCCAGGCCGTGGCGGCCGCCGCTTTCCGCGAAAAGGCCGAGGGCGTGGTGCTGGGCCTGCCCAAAAACATGGACGGCACCGAGGGCGCGCGCGCCGCCAAGACCCGCCGCTTTGCCCACCGCCTGGCCGACGCCTGCGGGATGCCGGTCGTCTTGTGGGACGAACGCCGCACCACCGTGACGGCGGCGGCCATCCTGGCCGAAAACGATACCTTTGGCCAAAAGCGCAAGCAGCGGCTGGATTCCGTCTCGGCCGCCGTTTTGCTGGAAGGCTTCCTGCAATGGCGGCGCAGCCACCCCGGCCAGACCCCGCCGGAAACGGTGGCCCCGCAGCAGACCGCGGACCGCTAAACCCGCACACGCCCAAAGGAGGGACACCATGGCTGAAAGCAAACGCATCCCCGCCCATGTGGCGCTCATTGTGGACGGCAACCGCCGCTGGGCCAAACAGCGCCGCCTGCCGGCCAGCCTGGGCCACAAGGCCGGCTTTGACCGCCTGACCGAGATCACGCGCTACGCCATCAAGGACTGCGGCGTACACGTGCTGAGCCTGTACGTATTTTCGACCGAAAACTTCCCCCGCGACAGCAAGGAAGTCAACTTTTTGATGGACCTTCGGGGCAACCACTACCGCGCTATGACCCAGGAAATGATCGAGCGCGGCTGCCGCATCCTGTTCAGCGGCCGGCGCGAAAACCTGCAGCCCCGCGTGCTGGACGCCATGGACTACATGATGGACCAAACGCGCGACAAAGACAAGGGCGTGGTCAACTTCTGCCTGAACTACGGCGGCCACGCCGAACTGGCCGACGCGGCCAAGGCCATCGCGCGCGAGGTGCAGGCCGGCGCCCTGTGCCCGGAGGACGTGGACGAAAAGACGGTGGAGCGCCACCTGTACAGCGATCTGCCGCCGGTGGACCTGATGATCCGCACCAGCGGCGAACAGCGGCTTTCGAACTTTTTGCTGTGGCAGTGCGCCTACGCCGAATTCTACTTTACCCCCACGCTGTTCCCGGATTTCGACAAGGCCGCGTTCGACGAAGCCCTGGCCGAGTACGCCCGCCGCGACCGCCGCATGGGCGGGTGAGCGTATGCAGAGCATCACGCGGCGGTGGCTGCGCAGCAGTTTGCTTATCAGCGCGCTGGTGCTGGTGCTGGCCGAAGGGCTGTTCCTTTCGTTTTTGTACCAGGACCTGTACGGCGGGGTGGAAAATTCCATCCTGAACCGCTTTTCCGCCCTGACCGGCCGGCTGCAGGCCACCGGCACGGCCGGCGACGCCGACGGCACCGCCAACAGCCGCGCCCAGGCGCTGCGCCGCGCAGTGGAACAGTTTGACGAAAAAGACAAGTTCGAGTTCATGCTGCTGGACCAGAGCGGCGCCGTGCTGGCCACGGCCAGCGGCATGAGCAACGACAACCTGGCCCAGGGCGACGATTTTTACCGCGCGCTGACCTCGGCAGCGGGGGTGGGGCAGGCGATCTTCCGCACGCGGGACGGCGAGCGCGTGATGGCCGTGACCGCCCTGGTGCCCTATGCCGCCGGGCAGATCGCGGCCATGCGGCTGGTCACCAGCCTGACGGTGGTGGACCGCCAGTGGTGGGGCATGGTGTGGATCTCGGCCGGCGTGGTGCTGGCCGCGCTGGGCCTGATGCTGTGGAGCGGCCTGTTCTTTATCCGCTCCATCGTGCGGCCGCTGGGCCAGGTGGAAGCCACGGCCCGCCGCATCGCCGGGGGCGACTTGCAGACCCGCCTGCCCGATACGCGCTACAACGACGAGATCGGCCGTCTGTGCCGCACCATCAACGAGATGGCCGAACACCTGACCGAGACCGAACGCATGAAAAACGAGTTCATTTCCTCGGTCAGCCACGAGCTGCGCACGCCGCTGACCAGCATCAAGGGCTGGGTGGAGACCATCGGCGCGCTGCGCGACCCCGGCGACCCCAACTACCGCAAGGGGTTGGAGGTCATCGGCGCCGAGGCTGACCGCCTGTACGGCATGGTGGAGGAACTGCTCGATTTTTCCCGCCTGCAAAACGGCATCCGCCTGGACTGCCAGGTGCTGGACCTGGTGGCCGAAGCCACCGACGCCGCCCTGTTCCTGGAGGGCCGCCTGCAGCAGGAGGGCCTGCGCCTTGTGTACGAGGAACCGCCCGAACCCTACCCGGTCTGGGCCGACCCGGCCCGCCTGCGCCAGGTGTTCGTGAACGTGCTGGACAACGCCGTCAAGTATTCGCCGCCCGGCGGGTCCATCTTTTTAACGCTGACCCGCACCCCCAGCACGGTCACGGTGGCCGTGCGCGACCAGGGCCGCGGCATCCCGCCCGAGGACCTGGACAAGGTGCGGCAAAAGTTCTTTAAGGGCCGCAACGCCGTGCGCGGTTCGGGCATCGGCCTGGCGGTGGTGGATTCCATCGTCACCGCGCTGGGCGGCACGACCCGCATTGCCAGCACGCTGGGCCAGGGCACCACGGTGTCCATCACGCTGCCGCTGTACCACCCGGGGCAGGAACACCTGCACGAACCCATCTGAGCTTTGCGCCGGCGGCGGGCCGCCGCCGAAGGAGAAACGAAACATGACAGAAAAACCGACCGAAAAATTCCGCACCAGCGTGGGCGGCCAGGCCCTGATGGAGGGCATCATGATGCGCGGCCCCAAGCTGATCGCCTGCGCGGTGCGCCGCCCGGACGGCACCATCGACCTGACCAGCGAGCCGGTGACCACCCGCTGGTACAACAAAGTCCCGCTGGTGCGCGGGGTGTGCAACATGGTGCAGAACCTGGCCACCGGCTACAAATACCTTTCGCACAGCGCCGACATCGCCCTGACCGAGGAGGAGCAGGAGGAGGAAAAAACAAAGTTCGACCTTTGGCTCGAACAGCATACCGGCCCGCGCGTGCAGAACGCGCTGATGGCCGTCTCGGCCCTGGTGGGCGTGGCGCTGGCGGTGTTCCTGTTCGTGTTCCTGCCCACGTTTTTCACCGGCCTGTTGGGCCGCGCGGTGGCGCTGGGGCGCTGGCCGCGCGTGATCCTGGAGGCGCTGATCAAGCTGGCGCTGTTTTTGGGGTATATGGCGCTGGTCTCCCGCATGAAGGAGATCCGCCGGATGTTCCAGTACCACGGCGCGGAGCACAAGACCATCGCCTGCTACGAGGCCGGCCTGCCGCTGACGGTGGAAAACATCCGCCCCTGCACGCGGTTCCACCCACGCTGCGGCACCAGTTTCCTGATTTTGGTGCTGCTCATCAGCATCGTGCTGTACGCGGTGCTGCCCTGGACCAGCACCGGCCTGCGCGTGGTGTACAAGCTGGCCATGCTGCCGCTGCTGGTGGGCATCTCTTACGAAGTGCTCAAGTGGGCCGGCCGCAGCCGCAGCCTGCTGGCGCGCGCCGTGGCCCGGCCGGGCCTGTGGCTGCAGCGGCTGACCGTGTTTGAACCGGAGGACGATATGATCGAGATCGCCATCGCCGCCGTCACCCCCGTTTTGCCCGAAACGCCGGACCAGGCGGCCTGGGGCCATGACTGAGCCGCGGCTGGCCGGCCTGGCCCCGCGCGCCGCGCTGCGCGCCGTGCAAAGCTGCCTGGCGGCCGCCGGCGTGCCGGACGCCGGCTTTGACGCGCGCGAACTGTACCGCCTGGCCGCCGGGCGCGACCCGCGGCTGGACACGGAACCGCTCGGCCCCGATACCGCCGCCCGCCTGGCGGCGCTGGCCGCCCGCCGCGCCGCGCGTGAACCGCTGCAATACATTGCCGGGCAGTGGGATTTTTTGGACTTTACGCTGGCCGTCGGCCCCGGCGTGCTCTGCCCGCGGGCGGACAGCGAGTGTGTGTGCGAAGCCGCGCTGGATAAGCTGCACGCCGCCGCCCGCCCCGACCCCGTCGTGCTGGACCTGTGCGCCGGCAGCGGCTGCCTGGGGCTGGGCGTCAAGCGCTTTTGGCCCGGCGCGCGGGTCACCTGCGTGGAAAACAGCCCCGCGGCGCTCGGCTACCTGCGGCGCAACGCGGTCCGCGCGCTGCCCGGCCTGACCGTGGAGGTGCGCGCGGCCGACGTGCTGGCCTGCGCGGCCGACTGGGCGGCGGGCAGCGTCGACCTGATCGTCAGCAACCCGCCCTACCTGACGGCGGCCGAAATGGCCGCCCTGCAGCCGGAGACCGCCCGCGAACCGGCCTGCGCGCTGGACGGCGGGGCGGACGGCCTGCGGTTTTACCGCTGCCTGACCGGCCCCTGGCAGCGGGCGCTGCGCCCCGGCGGCTGGCTGGTGCTGGAGATCGGCTGCGCCCAGCGGCAGGCCGTGCTGGACCTGGGGCGGCAAAACGGCTGGGTGAACGCCGCCTGCCGCCGCGATTACGGCGGCAACGACCGCGTGATCCTGCTGCAAAAGCCCGAATAAGCGGACTTTGGCCCCTCTTTTTACAACAAATGGTTGTAATCCGCCCCGGCAACGGGTATAATAGTAGGCATACAATGCGACCCGCCCCGCAGGGCGGAAAAGGAGAACCATATGGCAGCGAAGAAAGAAAGCAAGACTATGGCCAGCCCCGCCCCGGCGGGGGATAAAAAAGCCGCGCTGGAGACCGCGCTGGCCCAGATCGAAAAGCAGTTCGGCAAGGGCGCCGTGATGAAGCTGGGCACCAACGTGGCCATGCAGGTGGATTCCATCTCCACCGGCAGCCTGGGGCTGGATATGGCGCTGGGCGTGGGCGGCCTGCCGCGCGGCCGCATCATCGAGATCTACGGGCCGGAATCCTCCGGCAAGACCACGCTGGCGCTGCACGTTCTGGCCGAAGCGCAGAAAAAAGGCGGCGAAGTCGCCTTTATCGACGTAGAGCACGCGCTGGACCCCACCTATGCCCGCGCGCTGGGCGTGGACATCGACAGCCTGCTGGTCAGCCAGCCGGACACCGGCGAACAGGCCATGGAGATCTGCGAAGCGCTGGTGCGCTCCGGCGCCATCGACGCCATCGTGGTGGACTCGGTGGCCGCCATGGTGCCGCGCGCCGAGATCGAAGGCGAAATGGGCGATTCCCACGTCGGCCTGCAGGCCCGCCTGATGAGCCAGGCCCTGCGCAAGCTGACCGGCATCATCGGCAAGACCAACACCGTGTGCATCTTTATTAACCAGCTGCGCGAAAAAGTGGGCGTCATCTACGGCAGCCCGGAGGTCACCACCGGCGGCCGCGCGCTGAAATACTATTCCTCGGTGCGCATCGACGTGCGCCGCACCGAAGGGCTGAAGGACTCCACCGGCTCCTTTATCGGCAACCGCACCCGCGCCAAGATCGTCAAGAACAAGGTGGCCCCGCCCTTCCGCGAAGCCGAGTTCGACATCATGTTCGGCGAGGGCATCTCCAAGGTGGGCGAGATCATCGACCTGGGCGTCAAGCTGGGCATCGTGCAGAAGAGCGGCGCCTGGTTCAACTACGGCGAGACCCGCCTGGGCCAGGGGCGCGACAACGCCAAGCAGTTCTTGCGCGATAACCCGGCCATTGCCGAAGAGATCGAAAAGCAGGTGCGCGACAACGCCGACCGCCTGATCGCCGCCGGCAAAAAGGGAACCGTCAAGCCGGTCGAAAAAGCCGCCCCCGCCGCCGCCCCCGCGCCGGAGGCCGATGCGTCCAAGACCACCGGCAGCGAGGTCGATTTGGACATCATGGTGGACGACTGATGCCGCAGCTGACCGAGATCAGCCAGACCAAACGCGGGCGCTACGCGCTGTTTTTTGACGGCGAATTCGCCTTTTCGCTGGACGAAGATACCTTTGCCGCCGCCGGCCTGCACACGGGGGACACGCTGACCGAAGCCGAGGCCGCGACGCTGCAAAAGAAAAGCGACGCCCGCCGCGCGCTGGATAAGGCCATGGACCTGCTGGCGCTGCGCGACCACGCCGCGGGCGAACTGTACCAAAAGCTGTGCCGCAAATTCGACGCCCCCACCGCCGCGGCCGCCGTGGCCAAAGCGGGGGAGCTGGGCCTGCTGAACGACGAAGCCTTTGCCCGCCGCCGCGCGGCCGAGCTGCTGCGCAAGCGCAAAAGCCGGCGCGAGATCCTGCAGGACCTGGCCGCCAAGGGCATCGACCGCGCCGCGGCCGCGGCCGCCGTGGAGGCCCTGGCCCCCGCCGGCCCGGACGGGGCCGAGGACCCCGACCTGGCCAGCGCCCGCGCGCTGGCCGCGCGCCAGTATGCGCGCAAACTGGCCGAAGGCAAGACCCAGCAGGTCATGGCCGCGCTGGCCCGCCGCGGCTTTTCCCACGCCGTCATCAAGGCCGCCGTGCAGCAGGCCCTGCAAGAGATTGAAGAACCGTAGCCCCCGCCCACACGCTCAAACGAGGAACACCCCATGAACATCGCCATCATTTCGCTCGGCTGCCCCAAAAACCAGGTGGACGCCGATGTGTTCACCCACGCGCTGCTCAAGGCCGGCCACCGGACCGTGGCCGACCCCGCCGCGGCGGACGCCGTTATCGTCAACACCTGCGGCTTTATCCAGTCCGCCAAAGAGGAAGCCATCGAAAACATCCTGCTGGCCGCGGGCTATAAGCGGCAGAACCCGAACCTGAAGGTCATTGTGACCGGCTGCCTGGCCGAGCGCTACAAGCAGCAGATCGCCGCCGAACTGCCGGAGGTGGACGCCGTGGTGGGCCTTGGCTCCAACGCCGCCCTGCCGGAAATTTTGCAGCGCGTGTGCGCCGCCGGCGCGGGCCGGGTGGAAAGCTACGGCCCCAAAAGCGCGCTGGCGCTGGGCGGGGCGCGCATCATCTCCACCCCGCGGCATTACGCTTACTTAAAGGTGGCCGAAGGCTGCTCCAACCGCTGCCGCTACTGCGCCATCCCGCTCATCCGCGGGCCGCTGCGCTCCCGCCCGCTGGCGGACTGCGTGGCCGAAGCCCGCTGGCTGGCCGGCGAGGGCGTGCGCGAGCTGATCGTGGTAGCCCAGGACCCCACCGCCTACGGCGAGGACTGGGGCAAGCCCGGCGCCGTCTGCGAACTGCTGGACCGCCTGGGCGAAGTGGAGGGCCTCCGCTGGATCCGCGTGCTGTACGCCTACCCGGAGCGCATCACCGACGATTTTATCGCCGCCATGCGCCGCAACCCCAAGGTGGTTCCCTACCTGGACCTGCCCATCCAGCACTGCAACGACCGCGTGCTGGCCGCCATGGGCCGCCGCGGCTCCCGCGCCGACATCGAGGACGCCATCCGCCGCCTGCGCGCCGCGCTGCCCGGCCTGACGCTGCGCACCACGCTGATCGCCGGCTTCCCCGGCGAGACCGAGGAGGAATACGCCGAACTGTGCGATTTTGTGCGCACCGTGCGTTTTGACCGCCTGGGCTGCTTTGCCTATTCGCCGGAGGAAAACACCCCCGCCGCCGCCATGGACGGCCAGCTGGACGAAGAGACCAAGCAGAAGCGCGCCGACCATATCATGGAGCTGCAGGCCGACATCAGCGCCGCCGCCATGGCCGCCAAGGTGGGCCAAACGCTTGAATGCCTCTGCGACGGCGTGGACGAAGAGACCGGGATGTACCTGCTGCGTTCGGCCGGCGACTGCCCCGAGATCGACGGCAACGTGCTGACCCCGGCCGACACGCCGCTGGAACCGGGCCGCTTTTACCGCGTGACCGTCACCGACGCCGACACCTACGACCTGTACGGCTATGTGGAAAGGGAGGAAGCCGAATGAACCTGCCCAACAAGCTCACGCTGCTGCGCGTGGCGCTGGTGCCGTTTTTTATGTTTTTTGCGGCCGGGTCCCGCATCGGCACCGGAGAGTATAACGCCGCCTTCCACCTGGCGGCCGGCCTGATCTTTGCCGCCGCCAGCTTTACCGATTTCCTGGACGGGTATCTCGCCCGCAAGTGGGGCCTGGTGACCGATTTCGGCAAATTCATGGACCCCCTGGCCGACAAATGCCTGACCACCGCGGCGTTCCTCTACATGATGGCGGACGGGCTGTGCCACCCGGTCGTGCTGGCGCTGGTGCTGTTCCGCGAATTTGCCGTGGCCGGCGTGCGCATGATCGCGGCCGAGCGCGGCACCGTCATCGCCGCCAACATCTGGGGCAAGGTCAAAACGGTGCTGCAGATGCTCACGGTGCTGTTTTACTACCTGGTGCCGTTCTTTATGGGCCCCGCCGACATCCTGGCCTGGGGCATGATCGCGCAGGGGCTGTGCTGGCTGGTGGCGGCCGTCACCGTGCTGTCCGGCGGCATCTACCTGTGGCAGAACCGGGAATGCTTTATGAACGCGAAATAAGCTGCGAAAGGAAGCCGATACCATGCAGATCTTCAACACCCTCACCCGCCAAAAAGAGGAGTTCA
>CALWNS010000027.1 GCA_944382805.1 uncultured Gemmiger sp.
AGCTGATCTCCAAGATCCTGTACCCCAACGACAACCACACCGAAGGCAAGATCCTCCGCCTGCGCCAGCAGTACTTCTTCTCGGCCGCCTCCATTGCGGACATCCTGGCGAACCACCTGAACCAGTATGGCACGCTGGACAACCTCCCCGACAAAGTCGCCATCCAGCTCAACGATACCCACCCGACGCTCGCCATCCCCGAGATGATGCGCATCCTGCTGGACGAGTGCAGCTACAGCTGGGAGGACGCCTTCTCCATCTGCCAGAAGGTCTTTGCCTACACCAACCACACCGTCATGAGCGAAGCGCTCGAAAAGTGGAACGTGGACATCTTCCGTTCCACGCTGCCGCGCATCTGGCAGATCGTGTGCGAGATGGACCGCCGCTGCCGCGAGGATCTGTACCGCGTGTTCCCCGGCGATACCGGCAAGGTCAACTATATGGCCATCCTGGGCGACAACCAGGTCCGCATGGCCAACATCTGCGCCTATACCTGCCACTGCATCAACGGCGTGTCCAAGCTGCACAGCGAGATCATCAAGGACAGCGTGTTCCACGATTATTTCCTGTATAAGCCCAAGGCGTTCAAGAACGTCACCAACGGCATCGCCTACCGCCGCTGGCTGCTGTGCTCGAACCCCGGCCTGACCGACCTGCTCTCCGACTGCATCGGCGACGGGTTCAAGACCGACGCCGCCCAGCTGAAAAAGTTCGAAGCCTTTGCCGGCGATAAGTCCGTGCTGGAAAAACTCGGCAAGGTCAAGCGCGAAAACAAGGTGCAGTTCTCGAACTACCTGATGCGCGCCACCGGCCAGCTCATCGACCCCGATTCCATCTTTGATTGCCAGGTCAAGCGTATGCACGAGTACAAGCGCCAGCACCTGAACGCGCTGAACATCGCGGCCGAATACCTCTACCTCAAAGCCAACCCCAACGCGCCGTTTACCCCCAAGACCTATATCTTCGGCGCCAAGGCGGCCCCCGGCTACTATATGGCCAAGCAGATGATCCGCATGATCTGCAAGCTCGGCGCGCTGATCGATTCCGACCCCGCCGTGCGCGGCAAGCTCAGCGTCGTCTACCTGGAGGATTACTGCGTCACCTTGTCCGAGCAGCTCATGCCCGCCTCCGAGGTGTCGGAGCAGATCTCGCTGGCCGGCACCGAGGCTTCCGGCACCGGCAACATGAAGTTCATGCTCAACGGCGCGGTCACCCTGGGCACGCTGGACGGCGCCAATGTCGAGATCGCGGACGCCGCCGGCCACGAAAACGAGATCATCTTCGGTATGCTCACGCCGGAGGTCAACGCCCTCAAGGGCATGGGCTACCATCCGCAGGCATATATTTCGGATGACAACGTGGCCATGGCGGTGCTGGATCTGCTGGAAAAAGGCTGGAACGGCGAAAACTTTACCGAGGTCACCAACAACCTGCGCAACGCCGACCCGTATATGGTCATGGCGGACTTCAAGGATTACCGCCGCGCCCAGCAGACCGTGCAGAAGCTGTACAGCGACCGCGCTGCCTGGAACCGCATGAGCCTGATGAACATCGCCAATGCGGGCATCTTCTCCGCCGACCGCTCGGTGATGGATTACGCCCGCGACATCTGGGGCGCTACCCCCGTGCGCTGAGCGCAGACCCTGCATTTTCCGACCGCCGCAACCCCCGGCCCCATGCCGGCCGCGCTTGCGGCGGTTTTTGCGCGCAGCAACTGCGCGGTTCCATAAGAAAACAAAGCCGCAAAACCTTTGCTTTCTTATGTCACTCGCGCTAAGTGAAGGGGACTATTGTTTTATGCCGCACACCTTTTTCAACAGCCGCCGGCCGCGATACAAACCGCCGTTCGGCGCGGTCGAGGCCAACACGCCGGTCACGCTGCGCCTGGACGTGCCGGGCGACTACGGCTATGTGGACCCCCACCTGGTCCTGACCAAAGACCGCGAAGACCCGGTCCACTACCGCATGGAGTTCACCGGCCAGAGCGACGGCGTCAACCATTTTTCGGTCACCGTAACGCCCACCACGGCGGGGCTGTACTTCTACTATTTTGACCTGTATACCGATTTCCGCAAGATCTGCCGCGGCCCGTATGCCGAGGGCAAACTGACCTGGGTGCTGGAGGAAAGCTGGCAGCTGACGGTCTGGGAACCGGGCTTTCAAACGCCCGGCTGGATCAAAAACGGCACCATGTACCAGATCTTCCCCGACCGCTTTTTCGAGGGCGACCCCGGCAAGGCCATGCCGTTTGCCGACCGCATCTACCGCGCCGACAAGACCGGCGAACCGTATTTCTGGCCCACCGAACAGCCGGAGGGCTACCTGAATATGGACTACTACGGCGGGGACTTTATCGGCATCCAGAAAAAGCTGCCCTACCTAAAAAGCCTGGGCGTGAACTGCCTGTACCTCAACCCCATTTTCGAGGCCCACGCCAACCACCGCTACAATACGGCCGATTACCTCAAAGCCGACCCGCTGCTGGGCACCAACGAGGATTTTGCCGCGCTGTGCCGGGCGGCGGCCGGCCAGGGCATCCGCATCATTCTGGACGGCGTGTTCAGCCATACCGGCTCCGATTCGCGTTATTTTAACCGCGAAGGCCGCTACGGCCCCGGCGGCGCTTACCGCGACCGCCATTCGCCCTACCGCAACTGGTACGATTTCGACTCCGGCTACGCCTGCGGCTACCGCAGCTGGTGGGGGTTCGAAACGCTGCCCGAAGTGCAGGAGGATTCGCCCTCCTACACCGATTTTGTCTGCGGCCCGGGCGGCATCATCGATACCTGGCTGGGGCTGGGGGCTTCCGGCTTCCGCCTGGATGTGGCCGACGAACTGCCCGATGATTTTATCGAAAAGATCCGCGCGGC
>CALWNS010000028.1 GCA_944382805.1 uncultured Gemmiger sp.
GGCTGCGGACGGGGAGACCGGCCGCGGCCGGGCGATGGTGCGCCTGCAAGGCGATGCCGCGTCCGCGGCCCTGGACCGTGTCAGCCTGGAGGAGAGCTGGTCGAGCGGGGCGGGAATGTTGACCGTCACGGTCAGCGAACTGGTGGGGGAAGGCGAGAGCGGCACCCTCGCCGCCGAACTGCGCTTTACAAAAGGAAACGATGCCTGGCAGGTGCAGGACTACGAGCTGCCCGGCGGCGCCAAAGCCACCCTGGCCGTGCCGGAAACGGCCAGCCCCAACGGGCTGTGGGCGTTCTTTAGCAGGGACGGCCGGGCCTATGCGGTTGCCTGGACGCCCGCCGGCGGTACCGCGCAGGCGCAGGCCCTGGCCCGGCTGCAGGGCATCCTGGACGGCTTTGCCTAAAGCGCGCCCGCACCGCATCCGTATTTGTATACCGTGTCTTTGCCGCGCTGTACGGGATCGTCATGGCACGGTACGCTGCGCCCGCACCCACAGCGCCACGCTGGCGCCGGGGGCGGGTGCGTTGTTTTGCACCGCCAGGCCGCCGCCGTGCGCCTGGGCCACCGTGCGGGCAAAATACAGCCCCAGCCCCTGGTGCGGGCCGCTGCGGGCCTCATCGCCGGTATACAGCAGCCGGCCGGCTTTGCGCAGCGCTTCGGGCGTAAAGCCGGGGCCGGTATCCCGCACGGTAAAGCGCAGCGCACCGTCCGCCCAGGCGGCCTGCAGCGTTACCCGGCCGCCGGCGGGGGTGTGGCGCACGGCGTTTTCCAGCAGGTTGTCCACCGCGCGCGCCAGCCGGCCGGCCTGCGCGCGGCAGTCAAGGCGGGCGGGCAGGTCGTTTTGGGCGGCAAAAGCCACCCCCGCCGGGGCGCACAAGGCCCCGGCGCTTTCGCAGCGCGCGGCCCAGAACGCCGCCAGGTCCAGCGGGGCGAACGCTTCGCCGTCCGCCCCGGCGGCCGCGGCGCGCAGGTCGGCCAGGTACTGCTGCGCGCGCTCGGTCCCGCGCAGGATGGCCGCGGCGCTCTGCCGCGCGGCGGGGGACAGGGCGGCGTCCTCGGCCAGCAGCTCGGCATGGCCGCCGATCACGGTCAGCGGCGTTTTCAGGTCGTGGGTCAGCGCGGCGATCTGCTCGCTGCGCTGCTGCTCGGCCGCCCACTGGCTGTGCAGGCTGGCGGCCAGGTGGGCGCGCAGCGTCTGCATGGCCTGCAGCGCTTCGTCCAGTTCGCGGATGCCCGCGCGCGCAAACGGCGGGCCGTCCAGGTCGCCGGCCTGGATCTGCGCCGCCGCGGCGCGCAGGCGTTCGCTCTCCCGCCGCAGGCGGCGGGCGGTACGGCGGGTACACAGCGTTACGGCCAGCAGCTCCAGCGCCGCCAGCAGCAGGAACAGCAGCAGCTGGAAGTCCGGCAGCCGCCCCCGCAGCGCCGGCAGCGCGTAGGGCATGGTAAAGCGGTACAAAAACAGGCACACCGTGCCGTCCGCCAGCGTGCCCCGGCGGGAAAACAGCGGGTAGAGCACCCCGCCCGCCGGCTCGCCGTGCCAGCAGCGCAGCGCCTGTTCCAGCGCCCGGCCCTCCAGGTTGGTGGCCAGCACGGTATCGCTGCCCGGCCCGGCCAGGACCACATAGCGCAGCAGCGGGTCGTGCACGGCGGCGGCAAAGCTCTGCGCCGTGTGGGCGGGCAGCGTTTCCAGCGCGCGCAGCGCGGCCTGCTCGGCCGCGTTGGCCGGCAGCACCAGCCCGCTGTTGATCAGCAGCGCCAGCGCGTACCACCACGCCAGCGCGGCCAGCGCGCACGCCGCCCCGGTCAGCAAAAGGTAACGCGCCAGCACGCCCGGCAGCGTGGCCGGGCGCGGTTTGCGGAACTTTTTCATTCTGCGCCCTCCTGTGCCGCGCGCCAGCGGTACCCGATGCCCCACACCGTCTGCACCGCGCCGGGGTCGGCCCCGGCGGCGCGCAGCTTGGCGCGGATATTCTTGATATGCTCGGTAATGGCGCTTTGGTCCGCCGTGCCGTCGTAGCCGAACACGGCTTCGTAGATCTGCTCCTTGCTGTATACCTGCCCCGGGTGCAGCGCCAGCAGCTCGCAGATGGCGTATTCGCTCTTGGTCAGCGGCAGCGCCCGCCCGCCGGCCGCCGCCGTGCGCGCGCCCAGGTCGAACAGGATCCCGCCGCGCGCCAGCCGGTGCGCCGGGGCCGCGCTGCGCTGCTGCCGCCGCAGGTGGGCGGCCACCCGCGCGCGCAGTTCGCCCAGGCGGAAGGGCTTGTTCAGGTAATCGTCCCCGCCCGCGCCCAGCGCCTGCAGCACGTCCGCCTCCTCGCTTTTGGCGGTCAGGAACAGCACCGGCGCGTCGGTCAGCGCGCGGATGCGCCGGCACAGCGCCACGCCGTCCTCGCCGGGCATCATGATGTCCAGCAGGATGCAGTCCGCCCAGCGGCACAGCGCTTCGGTCACTTCGCGGCCGGCCGTGCAGCAGCGCACCGTGTGCCCGCCGCGTTCCAGCGCCGTGCGCACCAGCGCGCAGATCTCCGCCTCATCGTCCACCGCCAGGATATGGGCCATACGCTCGCCTCCTTGTCATTGCCCCAGCCGCGCGCACACCGCCCACGAAAGCGCGTACAAAACATAGATGTGCGCCGGGTAGAACCAGTAGAACAGCCGCTTGTGCCCCGCGCCGCGCCGGCCGTTGTACAGCGCCATCAGCGCCGCGGCCGCCACGCTGAACCATTCGTAATAGGTGGTGAACATCTGCAGCGGCGCAAACCCCGCCGTGCCGCGCAGCGCCAGGTACACGCCGCCGAACTCGGTGGCAAAGGTCCACAGCCCCCAGGCCGCCAGCTGCGCGGGCCGCACGCCGCGGAACAGGTACAGGATCACCCCGCCCACCAGGTAGGTAAGGCCCCCGTCCGCGATAAAGTTCCAGCACGGCAGCACCGAATACCCCACCGCGGCCACCGCCGTTTCCAGCACCCAGCCGCCGCCGTCCCCGCGCAAAAGCCCGTACAGGCCAATGAGCAAAAACGGCCAGGCCAGCGGCAGGGCAATGGCCGCCGCGCCGCGGGCAAATTTGCGCTGCCGCAGCCAGTCGATGCCCTGCCAGATGGGCACCAGCAGCACCAGGTTGCTTAAAAAGCCGTTCTGCGGGTAAAAGCCGTCCGCCCGCACAAAAACCCCGCCGTACTGCATAAAAAAGCGCAGCAGGCCCATCGGCGCGGCAATGGCCCACAGCCGCAGCCAGTACCGCGGCCGGCTGTGCGTGTGGGCAAAGCCTTCGACCGCACAGAACAAAAACAGCGGCGCGGCCAGCCGCCCCAGCATACTGAACCAGTCCGGGATGCGGCCGGTAAAGGCAAAAAAGTAGTGGATGTGGTCCAGCAGCATCAGCCCCAGCGCGATCAGCTTGAGCGTGGTGCCGTCCAGCCCGCGGCCGCGGGCCAGGGGAGAAGATTGTGTCATGGTCATCGTGGGATACCCCTCTTTCCTTAGGATGTCCTTAGTCTAAAACACAGTTCTAAGGAAAGTCTAAGGAAGGCCGGACAAATAACATGACCCCGGCGGAGCGGGACGCTGCCGGGGCCATGCGATGGGTTTTACTTGCACTCCTCCACGGTGTAGGTGAAGCCGTACTCCTCCTGCAGGGCCTTGACGGCCGGCTCGCAGTCCTCGATGAAGGTGGGGGCGTACACGCTCTGGCCGTTGTGGGC
>CALWNS010000029.1 GCA_944382805.1 uncultured Gemmiger sp.
AAAGCCGCCAGCTACCCGGCGCAGCTTTCCGGCGGGCAAAAGCAGCGCGTGGCCATCGCCCGCGCCCTGGCCACCGACCCCAAGGTGCTCTTGTGCGACGAAGCCACCAGCGCGCTGGACCCCACCACCACCCACGCCATTTTGCAGCTGATCCAAAAGATCAACCGCGAACTGGGCATCACGGTGGTCATCATCACCCACCAGATGAGCGTGGTCGAACAGATCTGCCACCACGTCGCCATCCTGGACAGCGGCCGCGTGGCGGAGCAGGGGGCGGTGAGCGAGATATTCTCCAACCCGCGCACGCCGGCCGCCCGCAAGCTCGTGTTCCCGGCCGGCGCGCCGCAGACCGAACTGCCCGGCGGCCGCCGCCTGGTGCGCGTGGCTTTTAACGGCACCCAAACCACCGATAAGCCGCTGGTGGCCAGCCTGGCCATCGAATGCGGCGCGCTGGTCTCCATCCTGGCGGCCGATACCCGCATCGTCAACGGCCAGACGATGGGCAGTATGCTGCTGGCGCTGCCGCAGACCCAGGCCGAAGCGGACAAGGCCATCGCCTACATCCGCAGCTACCCCGGTTTGACCTACGAGGAGGTGCAGGCATGAGCGCGTTTTTTGCTTCGGACGAATGGCAGGTCCTGCTGGATAACCTGCCCAACCTGCCGTTCGCTACCTGGGAAAGTTTTTACGCCACCGTGTTTTCCACCCTGCTGGCGCTGGCCGTGGGCCTGCCGCTGGGCGTGATGCTGGTCACGGGCGAAAAGGGCGGCGTGCGCCCGCTGCCCGCCTGGCTGCTGACGCTGCTCAACCTGGTCATCAACCTGCTGCGCAGCGTGCCGTTTTTGATCCTGATGATCATGGTGCTGCCGCTGTCCGGCGTGCTGCTGGGCACCCGGATCGGCACCGTGGCCTCCATCGTCCCGCTGTTCATGGCCTCCTTCCCGTTCGTCTCCCGCCTGGTCGAGACCAGCTTGCGGGAGGTGGACGCCGGCGTGATCGAAGCCGCCCAGAGCATGGGCGCTTCGCCGCTGCAGATCATCCTGAAAGTCATGATCCCGGAAAGCCTGCCCGCCCTGATCGCCAACGTGACCATCGCGCTGACCACCATCCTGGGGTATTCGGCCATGGCGGGCATCATCGGCGGCGGGGGCCTGGGCCAGATCGCCATCAACTACGGCTACTACCGCTATAAGTACCTTGTCATGGTGGTGGCCACGGCGCTGCTGGTCGTTATGGTGCAGGTGTTCCAGAGCATCGGCACCTGGCTGGCCGCCAAGTGCGACAAGCGCCTGCGCCAGTAAGGCGCGCGGCGCGGGGGCCGTCAAAGTTTGTTCAAACAAAGTTGCCAAATTCTTCAAATGTCTTTTATACGCCTGCCACATTCGGCGGGTAGAATAAAAGCATCAAATCAAAAGGGCGCGCCGTTCATCAAAGCGCCGCCCCGCCGTTTGAACATCCACTGTGCCTTGGCCATGCGAGGGTGGGCCGCTGCCGCGGCTCTGGTCCCGGCCAAGGCCAGACAACCTACAATGCCGGCCCCCGCCGACTTTCTATATATAAAAAGCAGGCCCGCGCGCTCCGCTTAAACGGAACGCGCGGGCCTGCCGCGTTTTATGCCCGGGTCTGCCCCAGGCGGCGGAACAGCGCGCGCAGCGGGCGGTACGTTACCAGCATCACCGCAAAGTTGCCCAGGCAGTGGGCCAGGTCGGTGGGGATGCCCGCCAGCCACCAGGCCAGCGCGCCGCCCGGCCCCTGCGTCAGCAGGTAGACGGGCGTGAACAGCGCGCCGAAGCACAGCCCAAACGCCCCGGCGGCCAGCGCCCAGCCCAGGGCCGAATCCATGCGGCGCAGCGCGCGCCCGGCCAGGTACAGCAGCGCCAAGATATACAGGTACCCCCAGCTCCACAGCCCAAAGCCGTACAGCAAAAACTGCAGCGCTACGAACACGGCGATGGCCCACGGCCCCAGCGCCGGCAGTTCCATGGCATAGAACAGCACCAGCGGCGTTACCGGCTCGATGCCGGGCAGCGGGGCCAGCGCTTCCTTGCAGGCCACCAGCAGCCCGCCCAGCAGCCCGCCCAGCACCACCCGGCGGGCCGCGCTCTGCGCCCGCGGCATCAGTACCCCTCGGTCAGCGTGATCTCGTAGGCGTCGCCGTCGGCAATGGGGGTGGCGTCCACGCCGGTCATCATCTCCTCGCCGCCTTTGGTAAAGCACCACCATTCCTGCTTGCTGTCATCGGCGGCAATGCCGTTGACGGCGGTTACAAACAGCCCGTACTCGCTCTCGGTGCCTTCGATCAGGTCGGCGCTTTCCAGCGCGCCGCGCAGGTATTCGGCGTCGGTCTCGATGGTGAACACGTCCTCGCTGCCGTGGGCGGCCACCGTCACGGTGATGGTCTTATCCCCGGCGGCGCCGGCCGGCCGCGTGGCCAGGTAGAGGCCGGCCAGCACGGCAACGGCCAGCAGCAGCGCGGCGGCGCCCAGCAGCAGTTTTTTGTTCAGCGGTCGTTTTGCGTTGTTTTCCATGGTTTTTCTCCTTTGTAAACATGGGTGTAAAAAAGCGGGCCGCGGGCAAAAAACAAGCGCCCTCTGCCATGGCAAAAGGGCGCAAGATCCCGGGGCGGGCGTTTGCTGCGCGGCAAAGCCCGCCCCTTGCTGTCTGCGGCCCTCTCCATCTCTCGTGAAGAAGCCCGGCGCGCCGCCCGGCGATCCGACTGTTACGGTAGCGGGACTGCGTGGGATTTCCACCCAACTTCTCCGGCGGGGCCGTCTGTTCGGCCCCGTGCGGCGCGCCTACAAAAGAGCGTTTGGTTTTGTCCTGCACCGGGGAACCCCGGCGCGGGTATTATTGTATCACAGCGCGGCGATATCTGCAAGCAGGGCCTGCACGTCCTCTTCCCGCGTGGCCCAGCTCGTGCAGAAGCGCACGATGCGCCCGCCGTCCGCCGTTTCGCCCATGGGGGAATAGGCGTACTTCTGCCCCAGGCGCTGCGCCCAGCCGGCCGGCAGAATGGGGAACTGCTGGTTGGTGGGGGAGGGGTACAGCATCCGGCAGCCCTTGGCGGCAAAGGCTTCGGCAATGCGCTTGGCCTGGGCGTTGGCGCGGGCGGCCAGCGCAAAATAGGGCGCTTCGCCGTCCTTGCCGCGCAGCAGCGCCAAAAACTGCAGCCCCAGCAACCGGCCCTTGGCCAGCATACCGCCGTGCTGCTTGATGGCATAGCGGAAATCCCGGTCCAGCGCCGGGTCGGTCAGCACCACGGCTTCCCCGAACAGCGCGCCGCATTTGGTGCCGCCCAGGTAAAAGGCGTCGCACAGTGCGGCAATGTCGGCCAGCGTCAGGTCGTTCGCCTCGCTCGTCAGGCCGTAGGCCATGCGTGCGCCGTCCAGGAACAGCCGCAGCCCGCAGGCGCGGCACACGCGGGAAAGCGCGGTCAGTTCGGCTTTGGTGTACAGCGTGCCCCATTCGGTGGGGTTCGAAATATACACCATGCCCGGCTGCACCT
>CALWNS010000030.1 GCA_944382805.1 uncultured Gemmiger sp.
CCTCGACCACGTCGTGGGCGATCTGGTCCACGCGGTCGTCGTCGTTGCCGTACTTGGGGAAGTCGCCCTCGACCTCGTAGTCGGTGACCAGGCCGGTCTCGTCGCGGATGACCTTGACCTTGGCGTATTTGATGGCAGAGAGGCTGTCCACCACATGGCTGAAGCCGGCGATGCCGGTGGCGAAGGTGCGGCGCACATCGGTGTCGATGAGGGCCATCTCGGCGGCTTCGTAGTAGTATTTGTCGTGCATATACTGGATCAGGTTCAGCACGTTGACATACAGCCCGGCCAGCCAGTCCATCATCACGTCGTACTTTTTCATGACCTCGTCATAGTCGAGGTATTCCGAAGTGACCGGCGCATAGGCGGGGCCGACCTGCTCGTGCAGCTTTTCGTCCATGCCGCCGTTGATCGCGTACAGCAGGCACTTGGCCAGGTTGGCGCGCGCGCCGAAGAACTGCATCTCCTTGCCGGTCTGGGTGGCGGACACGCAGCAGCAGATGCTGTAATCGTCGCCCCATACCGGCTTCATCACGTCGTCGTTTTCGTACTGGACGGAGCTTGTCTTGATGGAAACGGCGGCGGCGTACTTCTTAAAGTTTTCCGGCAAAGCGCTGGAATACAGCACCGTCAGGTTCGGTTCCGGCGCGGGACCCATGTTTTCCAGCGTGTGCAAAAAGCGGTAGTCGTTCTTGGTCACCATCGAACGGCCGTCCATGCCGATGCCGGCCACCTCCAGCGTGGCCCACACCGGGTCGCCGGAGAACAGCTGGTTGTAGCTGGGGATGCGGGCGAACTTGACCATGCGGAACTTCATGACCATATGGTCGATCAGCTCCTGCGCCTCCTGCTCGGTCAGGGCGCCGCTGTCCAGGTCGCGCTGGATGTAGATATCCAGGAAGGTGGAGATGCGCCCCACGCTCATGGCCGCGCCGTTCTGGGTCTTGATGGCGGCCAGGTAGCCGAAGTAGACCCACTGCACGGCCTCGCGCGCGTTTTTGGCCGGGGCCGAAATGTCGCAGCCGTAGGCGGCGGCCATCTCCTTCATGCCGTTGAGCGCGCGGATCTGCAAAGCCAGTTCCTCGCGCTGGCGGATGACCTCGTCGGTCATGGTGCCGTCGCCGCAGTTGGCAAAGTCCTCCTGCTTGGCGGCGATGAGCGCGTCGATGCCGTACAGCGCCACGCGGCGGTAGTCGCCCACGATGCGGCCGCGGCCGTAGGTGTCGGGCAGGCCGGTGATGATGTGGCTGTGGCGCGCGCGCTTCATCTCGGGGGTATAGGCGTCAAACACGGCCGTGTTGTGGGTGCGGGCGTATTTGGTAAAGATCTCGTGCAGCTTGGGGTCGGGCGTGTAGCCGTAGGTGGTGCAGGCCTGCTCCGCCATCTTGATGCCGCCGAACGGCATGAACGCGCGCTTGAGCGGCTTGTCGGTCTGCAGGCCGACGATCTTTTCCAGGTCTTTCAGCGCCGGGTCGATGTAGCCGGGGCCGTAGGCGGTCAGGTCGGACACGACCTCCGTCTCCATATCCAGCACGCCGCCCTTGGCGCGCTCGGCCTTCTGCAGGGCCTGCAGGGCGCCCCACAGCTTATCGGTGGCCTCGGTCGGCCCGGCCAGGAAAGAAGCATCGCCGTCATACGGGCGGTAGTTCTTCTGGATAAAATCGCGGACGTTGATCTCCTCTTTCCACAGGCGGCCCTCAAAGCCGTCCCACTGGGGGTAGTTGAGCATGGTTGACCTCCTTGCGGCATGACCGCAGCGAACATATATTTTTTCGCGTTTGGGCGAAACTTTCCCGCGCCTTTCGGCGCCTATCCAGTATACCCCTTTTTGCCCAAAAGGGGAAGTTGCCGGGGCAACAAAACGAAATGGACCCGGGTACATACCGGTTTCCGCAAGACCACTCCTGTAGGGGACGATGCTTGCACTGCGCCCGCAGGCGCGTTTCGGAGGCCAACCGGGCCGCAAGGCCCGGCTCTTAGGCCGGAGATCGTCCCGCAGGGCTTGCCGTTGCCGCTAAGTTCCCGGGCCGATGACGAGCATCGGCCCCTACAGCGTAAATTTTGCGTTCGTTACGAATATTGGCCTGCGCGGCGACCGTGGTTCGTAGGGGAGGGATTTATCCCTCCCGGGGGCGTACCCATCGCCGCAAGGCCCAGCGGAACGGTCAAGACCGTTCCCTACAAATGATTTTTATGTACGTCACCATTCCGCAGAGCGTTTGCCTTGGTTCGTAGGGGAGGGCCATGGCCCTCCCGGGTACGTTCTCACCGCGGCAAAAGCCCGCGGGAGGGGCGTGCCCCTCCCCTACGAATAATATGTACGCCCGTGGCCGTTTGGCAGAGCGTTTGCCTTGGTTTGTAGGGCGGGCGATTTCGCCCGCCGCACCTTGGAAAAATCCAAAAAATGGGGAATGACGCTCTTTTTGAACAATCATCGGTCCGGCGGCAGATGCAGGCGGCGTTCCAGGTCGGCCAGCGTCACGGCGGCCAGGCGGGCGCGGCAGGCGGCGTCCAGCTCGGCCAGCAGGCCGTCCATCACGCCGGCCATGCCGGCGGCGATCATACAGGGCACATCGTCCCGCCCGCTGTGCCAGCGCGCGTCCACAAAGCGCACGCCCAGCGCTTCGGCCACATCGGCCAGGGTGAGCCGCGCGGGGTCGGCGGCCAGGCGGTAGCCGCCCACGCTGCCCTCCCGCGTTTGCACCCAGCCGGCTTTTTTCAGCCGCGCCAGCACCCGGCGCACCCGCACCGGGTTGGTGCAGATGTTTTGGGCCAGCGCTTCGCTGGTCTGCACGCCGCCCCGGCGGTGCAAAAACACCAGCGCGTGCAGCGCCAGGCTGAAATCACTGTTCAACGCCGTCCGCCCCTTTGGCCAGGTATTCCTGCGCAAAGTGGATGGCCGCCGCGCCGTCCGCCGCCGCCGTCACCACCTGGCGCACGGCCTTGGCGCGCGCGTCGCCCACGGCGTACACGCCGGGCACGCTGGTGCGGGTGGTCTCGTCCGCCAGCAGGTAGCCGGCTTCGTCCAGCGCCGCCTGGCCGGCGAACAGCGCCGTGTCCGGCAAGCGGCCGATGGCCGCAAACACGCCGTCGCAGGCAAGTTCGCGCGTTTGCCCGCTGTGTACGTCGGCCACGCGCAGGCCGGTAAGCCGGCCGTCCGCGCCGCGCAGCAGGGCGGCGGGGCGCGCGTTCCACACGATCTCCACCCCGGCCTGTTCCAGCGCTTTTTGGTAGACCGGCGCGGCGCGCAGCGCGCCCCGGCGGTGTACCAGGTAGACCTTGGCGCACAGCTTGGCCAGGTGCAGCGCGTCGCCCACCGCCGTGTTGCCGCCGCCCACCACGGCCACCGTTTTGCCGCGGTACAGCATCCCGTCGCAGGCGGCGCAGTAGCTCACGCCGCGCCCGCGCAGCTCGCCCTCGCCCTCCAGGCCCAGCGGCCGCGGCACCGCGCCGGTGGCCAGCACCACGGCGCGGGCCAGCACGGGGCCGCCGTCCGTCTCGATGCGCTTGACCGCGCCGGCCAGCTGCACGCCGGTGGCCTGCGCCTGGCGGAACTCCGCCCCCGCGCGCTCGGCCCCCTGCTGCATCAGCTGGCCCAGCTCAAAGCCGCCGATGCCTTCGGGGAAGCCGGGGTAGTTTTCGATCAGCGGGGTGTCGGCCATTTGGCCGCCGGCGGCCATCTGCTCCAGCACCACGGCGCGCAGGCCCGCGCGCGCCGCGTACAGCGCCGCCGTGCAGCCGCCCGGCCCGCCGCCCAAAATGGCGATGTCGTAGATTTGGTTTTGCTCGTTCATGGGGGACCTCCTTGTACCGTATCCATATAGGCGCGGGGCGCCGTCTTTCTACTGTAACTATAACAGATACATTTGCCCCTGTCAACCCCTTTACAGTTTGCCCGCGCGCCGCCCGGCTATGCGCGGGCTTTCCGATTTATGGGGGCGCGGGCCTGGTTTTGTATGGTTTTGGCCCTTCGCCGCCGGGCGACAAAAGGCGCGGCGGGCTTGGGCTATACTGCCCACACAGCGCGCCGCCGGCGCGCCGCAGAGAGGGGGATCACCATGCTTACAACAACACAGGAAACAGCCGCCAAGACCCGCGTGCGGGCCGCGCCGCCGGGGGCCGCGCGCAGCGTGCGGCTGTGGCAGCTGGGGGCGGGGGCCGCCGGCTGCCTTTTGGGGGCCGGGCAGGTATTTGGCGGGGCCGCGCCGTTCGGCCTGGCGCTGGTGCTGGGCTGCGCGCCGGGGCTGGCGCTGCCGGCGGCGGCCGGGGCGCTGGCGGCGGCGTTCGCCTTCCAGCCCATGGGGCTGGCCATCCGGCTGGCGGGGGCGCTGGCGGCGGCGCTGGCCGGGCGCATGGCCGCCGCCCGGCGCCCGCGCTGGGCCTACATAGCCCCGGCGGGGGCCGCCTGCGCCGCCCTGTTTGCCGAGCAGCTGGCCGTTGTGCTGGCCGGGCGCACCACCTGGGCCGAGACCGCCCTGGTGGCGGTGACCGCCGGCGGGGCGGCCGCCCTGGGCGCGGCGCTGCGCCGCCTGCCGGCGGGCGGGGCGGGGCAGCTGTGCCTGTGGCTGGCCATCGCGGCGGCCTGCGCGCAGCGGCTGCCCGCCGGCGGGTTCCCGCCGGGGCTGGCGCTGGCGGCGTTCGGCGGGGTGTGCGCGGCGCTGGCCGGCAGCCTGGAGCAGAGCGCCGTGCTGGCCGTGGCGCT
>CALWNS010000031.1 GCA_944382805.1 uncultured Gemmiger sp.
TCGAGGCTGGGCATGATGTTTTCCATCGCCTTCTCGAACATCTCAAGCGGATCGTTGCCGGTCTTTTCCTTCACGATGTCGAACGCATCGTAAACGATCTTCTGCGCAACGCCTTTCTTGCCATCCAGCATGATCGAGTTGACCAGGCGGGTGACGATCTTGGAATTGTAGATAGGATCAGCCAGAACTTCGCGCTTAGCGACATTACCTCTTCTGGGCATCTTTCTTCCCTCCTTCACATACATGATATCATCGGTACTCGAAAGTTTAAGAAACTCCCGTCATGCCACAAAAGGGTCAGCCGACCTTTTTATGGCGAAAAGATGTTTCCTTACTTCTTGGCACCGGCCTTGGGGCGCTTCGCGCCGTACTTGCTGCGAGCCTGGTTACGGTTCGCAACGCCCTGGGTATCCAGGGTACCGCGGATGATGTGGTAACGCACACCGGGCAGGTCCTTGACACGGCCGCCGCGGATCAGAACGACGCTGTGCTCTTGCAGGTTATGGCCGATACCAGGAATGTACGAGGTGACCTCGATACCATTCGTGAGGCGGACACGGGCAACTTTACGCAGAGCAGAGTTCGGCTTCTTCGGGGTCATGGTACGCACCGCAGTGCAGACGCCGCGCTTCTGGGGGCTGTTGAGGGTGGTGTACTGCTTCTTCTGAGAGTTGTAGCTTCTCTGCAGAGCAGGCGCGGTGCTCTTGTGGGCCAGGACCTCGCGGCCTTTGCGCACGAGCTGGTTAAAAGTAGGCATTTCTTTTCTCCTTTCATCAGTATTTTTTGCGCGGGGCCGGCGGGAGCGGGCGGCCAAATTGCCGCACTATCCCCCCGGGTCACGCAACAAATATTGTAAGGCAAAGCCGGTGGAATGTCAAGCCGTTTTTTGAAAAAACTGCGTAAAATCAGCGGCCAAGCGCGGCGGCGCAGCGCTCGGCGTCCGCCAGCAGGCGGTCGAATTTGGCAAGGGCCGCATCGATGGGCGCCGGGGTGGTCAGGTCCACGCCGGCGTGGCGCAGTTCGTCCAGCGGGTAGGCGCTGCCGCCCATCGACAAAAATTCCAGGTAGCGGCGCCGCGCGGGTTCGCCCTCGTGCAGGATCGCCTCGGACAGGGCCACGGCGCTGGAGTAGCCGGTGGCGTACTTGTAGACATAGAACGGGCGGTAGAAATGCGGGATGCGCGCCCATTCCAGCGCGTATTCTTCGTCCCGCGCCAGGTCCGGGCCGAAGTAATCGCGCACAAGGCCGCCGTACAGCGCGTTGAGCGCCGCCGGGCTCAGCGCTTCGCCGCGCTCGCGCATGGCGTGGGCCTCGCGCTCGAACTCGGCAAACATGGTCTGGCGGTAGACCGTGCCCTTAAAGTTTTCGAGATACTGGTTGAGCAGCACCAGCCGCGCGGCGGGGTCCTGCTCGTCCTTGAGCAGCTGTTCGATCATCAGGTTTTCGTTGACGGTGGAGGCCACTTCGGCCACGAACAGCGTATAGTCCGCATACTGCGGCGGCTGGCTGCGGTTGGACAGCAGGCTGTGCATACTGTGGCCCATCTCGTGCGCCAGGGTGGAAACGCTGTCCAGCGTGCCGGTAAAGTTCATCAGGATATAGGGTTCGGAGTCGTAGGTACCGGTGGAGTAGGCCCCGCCGCTCTTGCCCTTGTTGGGGTAAACGTCCACCCAGCGCTGCGCAAGGCCGCGGCGGACCTCCCGCACGTAGTCCTCGCCCAGCGGGGCCACGGCCTTGAGCACCATCTGCTGCGCCTGGTCGTAGGTGTAACGGGCGGTGCTGCGGCCGGTCAGCGGGGCGTAGACATCGTAGTAATGCAGCTCGTCCACCCCCAGCAGCCGCTTGCGCAGCGCCACGTAGCGGTACATGGCCGGCAGGTGCGCGCGCACGGCCGCCACCAGATTGTCGTAGACCTGTTCGGGGACGTTCTCGCCCGCCATGGCCATGGCGCGGGAGGAGGGGTAGTGCCGCGCGGCGGCTTCGGCCGTGGCCGCCTTGACCGCGCCGGCATAGGCGGCGGCAAAGGTGTTGATGTGCTGGCGGTAGCCCTTGTAAAAGCTGCGGAAGGAGTTTTCGCGCAGGGTGCGATCGGGCGAAGTTTGCAGCAGGATGTAGTTGGAGCCGGTGACCTCACGGCTCTGCCCGGCGCTGTCCGGCGCGGGGTCAAACACAAGGTCGGCGTCCTGCAGGCAGTCCGCGATCTCGGCCGGCGCGCCGGCCACTTCGCCAAAAGCGGCCAGCAGCTTTTCCTCCGGGGCGGACAGGGTGTGCGGCTTGCGGCGCACAAGGTCCTGCAGGGCAAAGCGGTAGGCGGCCAGGCGCTCGTCCCCCGCCAGGGCGCGCAGTGTTTCCTCCGGCAGGGAGAGGATCTCCGGCTCGGCAAAGGAAAGCGCCGCCGCGGCCGCGGCGTACTTGGCCGAGATGCGCGCGTACATACTTTGGGCTGCCTCGGCGCGGGTGTCCTCGCTGCGGCGCATCGAAGCGTAGCAGTACAAATCGGACAGCTTGCGGGCCAGCGCGGTCGAAGTTTCGAAGTATTGCAGGACGGCGGGCGCATCGGTCAGGCGGCCAGCAAACGCGGCGGCCTGCGCGACGAGGGCGTCCAGTTCGGGCAGCGCCTGTTCCCACGCGGCGTCGTTGGCAAACAGGCGGGTCAGATCCCAGGTGTATTGGGGGTCGATCTGGGAGCGTTCTTGCAATGTATCGGGCATAAAAGCCTCCTTTGGCATCATGAGAAAACCGCCGCAGCGGCCATACAGACAGTATTATACACCCGGGCGGCGGTTTAGACAATGCGCGGCTTGACGGCCGGCGCAGCCGGGCGTACACTGTATTAATACGCATATTATTATGAAAAGCAGATCGACCGGCGCGTTCCTATCCCGCAAACGAAACGCCAGAGGTGAAAACAATGAACATTGCCGAATTAAAACGAGCGCTGGAACAGCAAGGCCTCTCCCCTGCCCGGTACTCGCTCGACGGAAGCGCCCGGACCGACCAGTATGTTTTGCGGCAGGTGTACGGCTGCTGGGAGGTTTTCTACTTTGACGAGCGCGGAAACGAGAATGACAACCGGTGGTTTGACAGCGAAAGCGATGCCTGCGCCTATCTTTTGCGCTTGCTGGAAAAAGAACGCACCTACCGCAGCCTTTATACTTGAACCTGCCCGCCGGCAGCGAAAAGCTCCCGGCCGTGAAGCCGGGAGCGCGGGCGGACAAGCCTTTTTGTTTTTTACAGTTCGGGCAGTTCGGGCGTGACTTCGATGGCGCCGTGGTTGCGCACGGTAAGCACATGGCAGCTGCCGGCGCCGAACACGCCGTCGATGGCGGCGCGGTAGCTTTCCAGCAGGTCGAGCGGCACAAACGCCTGGATGGTGCCGGCAAAGCCGCCGCCCTGCAGGCGCCAGGCGCCGCGGCCCTCCAGCACCTGCTGGCTGATGGCCAGCGCCAGCGGCACACCCTGTTCCTGCGGGGCGTGGATGCTGTAGGCGTTCTGGTTATACTCAAAGCTGGAATGGCCGCAGGCGATGATCAGCCGCAGGAAGCTTTCGAAATCGTCCTGCTCCACCGCCCGGCGCAACGCGGCGGCGCGGCGGCATTCGTTAAAGAAGTGGAGCGCGCGCAGCACGGCGCGGTCGCCGGTTTTGCGGCGCACGGCCGGGATGGCGGCCATGAACTCGGCCTCATCCACTTCGCGCAGGACATGGCGGCCAAAGCAGGCGGCCACGCTTTCCATTTCGCGGCGGATGGCGGCGTAGTCATCGGTCAGGTCGGCGTGGCTGCCCTTGGTATCGCTGATGCACAGCGCATACCCCTTGGCGGCCAGGTCAAAAGCGACCTTGTCCACCACCGGCGCGGCCGGGTCCTTGAAATCGATGGAGATGGCGCTGCCCACGGCGCAGGCGGTCTGGTCCAGCAGGCCGGACGGTTTGCCAAAGAACACGTTTTCGGCATACTGGCCGATCTTGGCGATCTCGACCTGGGAGAATTTTTCGTGATCGTCCGCATTATATTCGCCGCGGAAGATGGCGCCCACGCAGACTTCGAACGCGGCCGAGGACGAAAGCCCCGACCCGCGCAGCACGTTGCTGGTCGAGTAGGCGTCGAACCCGCCGATGCGCCCGCCGCGCGCGGCAAAGCCGGCCGCCACGCCGCGGATGAGCGAAGCGCTGTGCTCGCTTTCGGCGGGCTGGGGCGTAAGCACGCTCAGGTCGATGTCGTCGATTTTGCCAAAGCCCTCCGACACCAGGCGCGCGGCGTTGCGGTCGTTTTTGGCCACCACGGCGATGATGTCCAGGTCCACCGCCGCCGCCATGACCACGCCGTTGTTGTGGTCGGTGTGGTTGCCGCCGATCTCGGTGCGGCCGGGGGCGCTGTACAGGCGCACCTGGCGGCCGGCGCCGAAGTTCTTTTCGAAACCTTCGATGGTGCGCAGGTACCGCTCCCGCTGGGCCGGCACCTGGGCGGCGGTGTAGAGTTCGGCCAGGGCGGCGTCGTAGGCGCCGGACTGGATCTGCTGCTTGAGTTCGCTCGTTGTTGCCATAGTGTCGCATCCTCCCTGTTGTATGGCGCCGCTTTGTCACAATGCACAAAAAAGCTGTCTCGTTTTTGAACAGTGCGGCGGCAGGACCGCTTTTCTACACCCAGTATAACAAATTTTGGCAGTAAGTAAACAGCTTTTTTACGGAAAAACATGGACTTTTGATGAATCAATTGCTATAATAGGAGAAATAAGGCCGCCGCAGGGCGCGGCGGACGGGGGCAAAGGCATGACAGAACTGCAAAAACAATCGTATAAACAGAGCTACACCGACAACGTGGAGCTTTCCATCTTTAACTGCGGGCACGAATTCTGCCGCCCCGGCCACACCTGGGGGCCGGGCGTGCGCGACCATTACCTGATCCACCTGGTGGTGGCCGGCAAGGGCGTGTACCAGGTGGGCGGGTCCGCGTTCAGCCTGCAGGAGGGCGACCTGTTTTTGGCCAAGCCCAACCAGCTCATCACCTATGCCGCCGATGAGGGCGACCCGTGGGAGTACTACTGGGTCGGTTTTAACGGCGCGTGCGCCAACAAGCTGGTGCAGCAGATGCCGTTTACCGACCAGCACCCCGTACACCACTGCAAAGACCCGCAGACGGTGCGCGACGCGCTGTACAACATCTACCTTTCGCGCGGGACCGAACCGCAGTGCGAAGCGCTGATGACCGGTTACCTGTACCTGTTCATGGCCCAGCTGATGAAGGAAGCGCGCGACACCATGCCCAACCCCGTTTCCTCCAGCAGCCAGTATGTGCTTTCGGCCATCAAGTTCATCCAGTTCAACTATTCGCACGATATTTCGGTGGACGACATTGCCAAGGCGGTGGGGGTCAGCCGCAGCCACCTGTACCGCGTGTTCGTGGCCAACATGGGCCAAAGCCCCATCGACTACCTGACCGGCTACCGCATCAGCGAAGCGTGCTCGCTGCTGAAAAACACCAAGCTCTCGGTGGCGGAGATCGCCATTTCGGTCGGCTTTTTCGACCAGTTTTATTTTTCCCGCGTGTTCAAAAAGGTCAAGGGCGTGCCCCCCAGCAAGTACCTGGCCGCGCTGGAAAAAGACCCGCAGCTGTGACGCGGGCCAGCCATCCGTTTTAGGCCGGGGCGCTGCGGCTGCGCGGCGCCCCGGCTTTCTGCAACAAGAAAGAGGTTCGTATGACGGACACAACCTTGCAAAAAAATCAGCTTTTGCCCCTGACCATCGAAAGCCTGGCCAGCGACGGGGCCGGCGTGGGCCGCGCCGCGGGCGGCATGGCCGTGTTTGTGCCGGGCAGCGCGCCCGGCGATGTGCTGGAGGTGCGCATCGTCAAGGCGCTCAAGACCTATGCCTACGGGCGCATCGAGCGCATCGTCGCCCCCGGCCCCGGCCGGCAGGCGCCGGACTGCCCCGTGTGCGGTCCCTGCGGCGGGTGCAGTTTGCGGCATCTGACCTATGAGGCGGAGCTGGCCGCCAAAACCGGCTTTGTGCGCGACGCCTTTGCCCGGCTGGGCGGGCTGGACGTGCCGGTGGCCCCGGCGCTGGCCGCCCCGCTGGCGCAGGGCTACCGCAACAAGGTGCAGCTGCCGGTCGGCCTCCGGGCGGACGGGCGCATCGTGACCGGGTTTTATGCCGGGCGCAGCCACCGCATCATCGAAACGCCGGCCTGCAAATTGCAGCCGGACTGGATGAACGCGCTGGCCGCGCGGGCCTGCGCGCTGTTCGAACAGTACGGCGCGCAGCCCTACGACGAGCAGGCGCACGCCGGCCTTGTGCGCCATTTGTATATGCGCCAGGGCTGGCACAGCGGGCAGCGGCTGCTGTGCTTTGTGCTGAACGGCCGCAAGCTGCCGCACGAAACAGAACTGTGCGCGGCCTTACAGAGCGAATTTGACTTAACAACGGTGCTCGTCAACCGCAACACGGCGCGCACCAACGTGATTTTGGGGCCGGATACGCGCACGGTGCTGGGGCCGGGCGTCATTGCCGACACGCTGGCCGGGGTGCCCATCACGATGGGCGTGCATGAATTTTACCAGGTGAACACGCCCGCGGCCGAAGTGCTGTACGCCAAAGCGCGGGAATTTGCCGCGCTGCGGCCCGGCGACTTTTTGCTGGACCTGTACTGCGGCATGGGGACGATCGGGCTTTCGATGCTGCCGGACTGCCGCCGGCTTGTGGGCGTGGAGGTGGTGCCGCAGGCCGTGGACGCCGCCAAAGCCACCGCCGCGCGCCTGGGGCTGGACGAGAGCCGGGCCGCGTTTTTCTGCCTGGACGCCGGGGCCGCCGCGGCGCGCTTTGCGGCCGAAGGCCAGCGCCCGTACGTGATCGTGGTAGACCCGCCGCGCAAAGGCTGCGGCGCAGACGCGCTGGCGGCCATTGCGCAGATGGCGCCGCGGACCATCGTGATGGTGAGCTGCAACGCCGCCACCGCCGCGCGCGACGCGAGCGCCCTGGCCGAAGCCGGCTACCGCCCCGAAGCCGTGCAGCCGGTCGACCTGTTCCCGCGGACAAAGCACTGCGAATGTATCGTAAAGTTAGAAAAAGCCCCTGACCGGGGCTTGCGTTAAAGCAGATCCAGCAGGTCGCGGGGCGCCTGCAGGTGGTAGCGGGCCGGGATGTCGGTGCGCTGCGTTCCCCAGCCGGCCAGCGCAAAATCCACCCCGGCAGCGCGGGCTTGTTTAGATTCTATTTCCTTCCTGTTCATGATTTGACCACAATTTTATGGCATACTGGGTCTTGTTTTCAAACAAACTAAGATAAGGACGGCGTTTTTGTATGAGAGCTTGGTTCCAGCGGTTCATGTCGGGGCGGTATGGCGGCGACCAGTTCGGCAACTTTCTTTCGCTGGCGGCGCTGGCGCTGGTGCTGCTGAGCATTTTTGTGCCGGGGCTGTTCGGCACATTGCTGGGCGCGCTGGGCTGGGCGGCGCTGATCTACAGCTACGTGCGCATTTTCAGCCGCAACATACCCAAGCGCGCGGCGGAAAACCGCTGGTTCCTGGCGCAGCGCTATGCGGTGCAGCAGCGCTTTGCCGGCGCGCGGACCCGCTTTGCGCAGCGCAAAGTCTACCGCTATTTCCGCTGCCCGCGCTGCCGCCAGCAGCTGCGGGTACCGCGCGGGCGCGGGCGCATTTCCATCACCTGCCCCAAGTGCGGGACCAGTTTTATCAAAAAAAGCTGAGAAAAACCAACGATCCGGCCGGAAAGGTTGACGCTGCGTGTTTGGATATGTTACGATTTACCGCAAGGGGCTGAGCGGAGCCGCCATGGACCGCTACCAGGCCTATTACTGCGGGCTGTGCCAGCGGCTGGCCCGCTACGGGCTGGCCGCGCGGATGGCGCTTTCTTACGACATGACCTTTGCGGCGCTGCTGCTCAGCGCGCTGTACGACCCGCCCACGCAGTTTGGCGCCGGGCGGTGCGCGCCGCACCCGCTGAAGCCCCGCCCGCGCGCCGATAACCGCTACCTGGACTATGCGGCCGACATGACGGTGCTGCTGGCGTACTACAATTACCTGGACGATTGGCAGGACGACAGGCGCGGCATCAGCCGCCGCGCCGCCGGGCAGCTGGCCCCGCATCTGCCGGCTTTGCAGCAGCGCTGGCCGCGCCAGTGCGCGGCCGTGCGCGCGCGGCTGGACGAGCTGAACGTGCTGGAGGCGGGCGGCCGGGCCGGCCTGGATGAACTGTGCGGCTGCTTTGGCGCGCTGCTGGGCGCGGTGCTGCAGTACCGCGGCGACGATATCTGGGCCGCGCCGCTCGACCGCATGGGCCGCGGGCTGGGCGGGTTCATTTACCTGATGGACGCCTACGACGACCTGGACAAAGACCGGCGCCGCGGGCGGTTCAACGCCCTGGCCGCAACGGCGCAGGCGTTCGGGGACGATAAAGAGGGGTATGAAGCCCGCTGCCACGAACTGCTGACCCAGCAGATGGCCCTGTGCGCAGAAAATTTTGCGCTGCTGCCCATTTTGCAGGACACGCCGGAGGGGCAGCTTTTGCACAACACGATCTATGCCGGCGTTTGGAGCAAATACGCGCTGCTGAAAGCGGCGCGCGGCAAACGAAGCCGACCGAGGAAGGGGACGCAGAACGAATGACCGACCCGTACAGCGTATTGGGCATCCAGCCCGGGGCGGACGAAGAGAGCATCAAGAAAGCCTACCGGCAGAAATGCAAGCAGTACCACCCCGACCTGCACCCCAACGACCCCACCTGCGAGGACAAGTTCAAAGAGGTGCAGGCCGCTTACAGCGAGATCATGCGCCAGCGCGCCGGCGGCCCCCGCCAGAACTACGGCCAGGCCGGCGGGGCCGGGCCGAGCGGCGGGTACGGCGGCTACAGCAGCCAGGGCCGCGGCTACCAGGACCCGTTCGGTTTCGGCTTTGGGTTTGACCCGTTCGGCTTCGGCGGTTACGAAACGCGCAGCAGCGCCGGCCCCGAAAGCCCGGAGATGCAGGCGGCCAACAACTATATCCGCAACGGCTACTACCACGAGGCGATGAACGTGCTTGGCGGCATCCCCACCGCGCAGCGCACCGCGCGCTGGCACTACTACGCCGCGCTGGCCAACTCCGGCCTGGGCAACAACATCCGCGCCCAGGCCGAGGCGCGCACGGCGGTGGAGATGGAGCCGAACAACTTTGAATACCAGCGCCTGCTGGACCGGCTGCAGAATTCCAGCCGCACCTACACGAGCTACCAGCAGGCCTATACCCAGCCGGGCGCGCGCATGAACCAGGGCAGCTTTTGCCTGCAGGCATGGATGTACCTGATGCTGTGCAACTTTTGCAGCATCTGCTGCTGCGGGCGCGGCGGGTTCTTCTTCTGCTGACGCCTGCGCCGCCGGATAAAATATCACGGGCCGCCCCGAATGTCGGGGCGGCCCGCTGTTTTTACAGTTTTACTTCGTTGGGTTCGGGTTCGCCGGCGGCAAAGCGGGCGGCGGCCTCGAAGGCGCTTTGCACCATGCTGGCCACGTTGACATCGGTATAAAATGCGGTGTGCGGGCTGACGATCACGTTGGGGAAGCTGCGCAGCAGCGCCAGTTCGCGGTTTTTGAGCGGCTGGCCGCTGCGGTCGTAGTAGCAGATGCCGGCTTCGTCCTCGACCACGTCCAGGCCCGCGCCGCCGACCTTGCCCGATTCCAGCCCCGCGACCAGGGCTTCCGGTTCGATCAGGGTCCCGCGGGCGGTGTTGATCAGGAGAACGCCGTCCTTCATTTTGGCAATGGCCGCGGCGTCGATCAGGTGGTGGTTCTGCGGCGTGGCGTTCAGGTGCAGCGTGATGACGTCGCTTTCGGCATACAGCGTATCCAGGCTGACGTATTCGGCCGGCACGCCCGCCTCCGGCTGCGGGTACAGGTCGTAGGCCAGCAGCCGGCAGCCAAAGCCGGCCAGGTGGCGCAGCACGGTGCGGCCGATCTTGCCCGCGCCGACAACGCCCACCGTGCAGCCGGACAGATCGCGCCCCATTTTGCCGGGCAGCGAATAGTCCTGCACGGCGGCGCGCAGCATGATCTGGTTCATTTTGCGGGTGGCCATCAGCATGAGCATGATGGTATAGTTGGCCACGCCCTCGGGCGGGTAGTGGCTGTGCGAGACGCGCAGGCCGAGCTGTTTGGCCGCCTGCAGCGGGATATGGTCGTAGCCGATGCTGCGGCAGGGCAGAAAGCGCACGCCCATGTCCGCCCAGGCGCGCAGGTAGTCCGGCGTGATCTCGCAGGGGTTGGTGCTGACGGCGTCGCAGCCGGCGGCCAGGCGCAGGTTGCCGGGGTTCGGCGCTTCGGCCGTCCAGGCGTAGTCGGCGCCATACTGCTTGGCAAAGCGCGCGCAGTATTCCAGTTCGTCAAACGGGCGCAGCGCATAAAAGAAGATCTTCACAGGGGTTTTCTCCTTTACAGATGGTAGTCGAACACATCGGCCAGCCAATCGACGGCCAGCGGCAGCCAGGCGCGGTTGCGGGCGCTGGGGCTGCCGACCTCGTTGGTGCAGGTGCTGCCGCCGTGCTCCCCGTGGGCGAACAGGTGCAGCTCAAACGCCACATCGGCGCGGCGCAGCGCGCCGGCCAGCAGCAGGCTGTTTTCGACCGGGACGGCCTGGTCGTCCACCGTATGCCAGATGAAAAACGGCGGCGTGCCGGGCGCGCCGGCGACCTGGTTTTCCAGGCTGAAGCGCGCGCGCAGGGCTTCGTCCGCCCCGGCCAGGGCATCGATGGAGCCTTTGTGCGCAAACGGCCCGGCGGTGATTACGGGGTAGGCCAGCACGACCGCGTTGGGCTGGGCGTCGCCCGGCGTCTCGGCGCCCTGCAGGTCCAGCTCGGCCTGCACATCGGCGGTGAGCAGGGCGGCGCTGGCCGCCAGGTGCCCGCCGGCCGAAAACCCGCAGACGGCCACGCGGCCGGGGTCCAGCCACAGTTCGGCCGCATGGCGGCGCAGGTACAGCAGCGCGCGGGCGGCGTCGGCCAGCGGGCGGCGGCGCAGCGGCGCGCCGGCGCCGCCCGGCGCGACCGTATAGTACAGGGTGAACGTCTGGTAGCCGGCGGCCAGAAACGCCGACGCCACTGGTTCGGCTTCGCGCGCGCTGAGCATCCCGTAGCCGCCGCCGGGCAGCACCAGCATGGCCGGGCGCTGCCGGTAGCCCGGCATTTCGGCGCTGGGTTCGCGCAGCACGCCCTGCAGCTGCGCGCCGCCGGGCAGGGTGAGTTGGATCATCTTCATGGCTTTACTTCCCTTCTTGTAGGGGGATGGGCGGGTTTTGGGCAATGTAGGCTTCCAGCAGGTCGGCCGCCAGGCGCACGAGCTGCGGGCAGGGGCGCTTTTTGTAGTATTCCGGCGTGCGCGCGCTGGCCACGGGGCTGCCCTCGGCCTGTTTCAGGCCCAGCAGTTCGCGGCAGACCAGGCTGCCGCCGCCGTTTTGCGCCTTGTACTGCGCGGCCAGCGCCTGCACGCGGGCGTACATTTCGGATTTGCCGGCCGGGTCGGTGTTGCCGTACAGAGCGCCCAGCACCAGCACCGCCCCGCCGAACGCGCCGCAGACCTCCCGCAGGCGGCCCACCCCGGCGCCGTAGCCGGCGGAAAGGCGCAGGACTTGCGCCTCGCTCATGCCCAGCTCCGGCGCAAAGGCCACCGCCACCGCCTGCGCGCAGTTATACCCTTTCAAAAATGCGGCGTAGGCGCGGTCCCCATGGATCGACATGGCCGTTCCCCCTTTTTTGCATTCTTACCGATACTAGCATACCGCAATCCGCCGCGTTTGAAAAGGGGCGCGGCCCGCTTTTTGAATTTTTTGTAAAAAGGCCGGCTGCCCCTTGCACTTTGGGGCAAAGGGTGTTACACTAGCATTAGCACTTAAAGCACGCGAGTGCTAATTCTGACATCCACTAAAGAAATCGAGGTTCTGAACTTATGGCAATGCGTCAATTTAAGGCCGAGAGCAAAAAACTGCTGGACCTGATGATCAATTCGATCTATACCAACCGCGAGATCTTCCTGCGCGAGCTGATCTCCAACGCTTCGGACGCCTGCGACAAGCTGTACTTTAAGTCGCTGACCGATACTTCGATCGGCGTGAACAAGGACGACCTGCACATCCACATCGCGGCCGACAAGGACACCCGCACGCTGACCGTTTCCGATAACGGCATCGGCATGACCAAGGAGGAGCTGGAAAAGAACCTGGGCACCATCGCCCGGTCCGGCAGCCTGGATTTCAAGCAGGAAAACCAGAGCGACAACATCGACATCATCGGCCAGTTCGGCGTGGGCTTCTATTCCGCCTTTATGGTGGCGGCCAAGGTGACGGTCATCTCCCGCGCGCTGGGCAGCGACGAGGCCTGGAAGTGGGAGTCCAAGGGCGTGGAGGGCTACACCCTGACCCCGGCCGATAAGGAGACGGTGGGCACCGACGTGATCATGGTGCTGAAAGAGGACGCCGACAACGAGGATTACAGCCAGTACCTGGAGGAATATGCGCTGGCCGGCCTGGTTAAAAAGTACAGCGACTATGTGCGCTACCCCATCACCATGTACCGCGAAAAGAGCCGCCAGAAGCCCAAGCCGGAGGACGCGGGCGACGACTACAAGCCCGAGTACGAGACCTACACCGAGCTGGAAACGCTGAACAGCATGGTGCCCATCTGGAAGCGGGACAAAAAAGAGGTCAAGGACGAGGACTACAACGAGTTCTATAAGAACCGCTTTGCCGATTTCACCGACCCGCTGCGGGTCATCACCTCCCGCACCGAGGGAACCGCGACCTACACGGCGCTGCTGTTCGTGCCCGGGCGCACCCCGTACGACTACTATACCAAAGAGTACGAGAAAGGGCTGGCGCTGTACGCTTCCGGCGTGTTGATCATGGAAAAATGCGCCGACCTGCTGCCGGACTACTTCAGCTTTATCAAGGGCGTGGTGGACAGCGAGGACCTGAGCCTGAACATCAGCCGTGAAACGCTGCAGAAGGACAGCCAGCTGCGCCTGATGCGCAACAGCCTGGAAAAGAAGATCAAAAACGAGCTGCACGCCATGCTGGTCAACGACCGCGAGAAGTACGAGACGTTCTGGAAGGCGTTCGGCCGCCAGATCAAGTTCGGCATTTACGGCGACTACGGGATGCACAAGGACCTGCTGGCCGACCTGCTGCTGTTCTGGTCCGCCAAAGAGCAGAAGTACGTCACGCTGGACGAATACATCGAAAAGATGCCCGAGGACCAGAAGTGCATCTACTACGCCGCCGGCGACGAAGCCGCGCGCCTGGGCAAGCTGCCCAACGCCCAGCTGGTGCTGAGCAAGGGCTACGACCTGCTGCTGTGTACCGAGGACGTGGACGAGTTCTGCCTGCAGATCATGCGCGATTACAAGGAGAAGGAGTTCAAGAACGTGAACTCCGGCGACCTGGGCCTGGCCAGCGAAGAGGAAAAGAAAGCCGCCGAGGAGGCCGCCGAGGAGAACAAGGACCTGTTCGAGGCCATCAAGCAGGCGCTGGCCGGCAAGATCAAGGAGGTCAAGGCCAACCCGACGCTGCAGGACCACCCGGTGAGCCTTTCCAGCGAGGGCGGGCTTTCGATGGAGATGGAGAAGGTGCTGCGCAAGATGCCCGGCAACGAGGCCGGCATGGAGAGCACCAAGGTGCTGGAGCTGAACCCGAACCACCCGGTTTTTGCCGCGCTGCAGCAGGCGCAGAAGGACGGCGACACCGACAAGGTGAACAAGTACAGCGAACTGCTGTACGACCAGGCGCTGCTGATCGAGGGCCTGCCGCTGGAGGACCCCGTGGCCTATGCGCAGCTGGTGTGCGAACTGATGAAATAATATACAGCCTTTTATGGGGCGGGGGCGCGCTGCCAAGCGCGCCCCCGCCCCTTTGCTTTGCCCGCCCCCAAAAAGTTTGGGGCAGGTTTGAAAAAGGGGTTTGCAAAACCGGGAATTATTTGGTAAAATATAGGCAATTACTCGTTGCTATGCGATACTTAAGCACGCATTTCAAGTACAATACGCACGAATTTCTAAAAATTCAACAGCTGTCAGAGTTCATAGATGTGAAAACGGCGGGCTTACCGAATAAGGTGGTTTGCTGTTTTTATATATATTCTACTGTCGGAGATGTACAGGATGCGGCCGCTCCCCCACCCCCGGCGTAGGCGAAAGGAGTGATTTTGGCAGATGTCAACCAACCGTATGGACACCGAACCGGGCAGCCGCCGGCTGCTCACCACACCGGGCGCTTCGCTTTCGCAGCCATTTTACTGCACGGAAGCCGCCTGCCTGGCGGTGGGGCCGCAGTTCAAGGCGACCCGCAGCGACCAGGACGGCTGCATCCTGCTGCACACACGGGAGGGCGCCGGCCTGGCCGAACAGGACGCCGTAAAGATCCAGCTGGAACCGGGCGAGGCCCTGCTGCTGAAATGCGGCGCGCCGCTTTCGCTGGCCACCGCGCCGGGGCAGGCGCAGTGGAAGTTCGATTTGCTGTGCATCGGCGGGCCGGGCGTGGCGGCGCTGCTGCCGCACCTGCACCCCAACGGCCGCGTGTGTACCCAGACGCTGGCGGCGCCGCAGGCCGAAGCGCCGCTGGAGGAGGTCTTTGCCTGCCTGCAGCAGGAATCGGCCGAAAGCGCCGTGCGCGTATCGCTGGCGCTGCATGAGCTGCTGGCCGCCATGGTCCGCCGGCAGCTGGACGGCGACGCGGACACGCCCAACCGCCGCCTGATCGAGGAAGTGGCCGCCTACCTGCGCGAACACTGTGAAGAATCGCTGAACCTGGACAGCGCCATGGCCGGCGCCAACATCAGCCGCAGCTATTTCATGAAGCTGTTCCGCCAGTATATGGGCACCACGCCGTACAACTTTATGCTGTGCTTCCGCATCACGCGCGCCAAGGAACTGCTTGCCCAGACGGACCTGCCGGTAAGCGTTGTAGCCCGCCGCACCGGATTTTCGGACGACAGCAATTTCTCTACGCGGTTCACCGCCATGGTGGGGCAAAGCCCGCTGCGGTTCCGCAAAGGCTCCATGAGGTCAAAATGAAAGCTCAAACCAAACGCCGCCCGCGGTCTGCGGGCGGCGTTGCTGTTTATGCCAGGTCGCACTGGACGGGGGTCCCGACCAGGCGGGCGGCTTCGGCGTGGGTGGCGCTTTGCCCCAGCGCCCACATCAGCCTGACGGCGGCGGCCTCCGGGGTCATATCGCGCGCTTCCAGCACGCCGGGCAGCGCCTTGACCGCGCGGCCGACCTCGTACACACCCAGGTCGCTGCCCTCGTGCGGGACCTGGGTGGTGAACACGGCCAGCCGGCCGGCGGCGCACCAGTCGCGCACGGCGGCGAACAGCGGGCCGTCGTCGCCGCCCGGCAGGCCGCCGACACCGAAGCTTTCCAGGATCAGCGCTTCGCAGTGGTTGGCCAGCAGCGGGATGACATCGGCGCGCATACCGGGGATCAGGCGCAGCACGAACACGCGCGGGTCCAGCTTTTCGTAAAAGGCGGCCTGGCCGTAGCCGGCGGGCATGGGCAAAAACGGCACCAGGCGCAGGTCGCGGAATTCGGCCGTGCAGGGGTAGTCGATGCTGGAAAAGGCGTTGAAGCTTTTGGTGCGGGTCTTGCGCGCGCGGGTGCCCAGGATGACCTGGCCGTCAAACACCAGCTGCACGCCCCAGGCGGCCGGGTGGCAGGCGTACAGCACGGCGCGGTGCAGGTTGTTGCGCGCGTCGGTATCGCGGCTGTAGATGGATTTTTGGCTGCCGGTCAGCACCACCGGCTTGGCGCTGCGCTGGATCATGTAGGACAGCGCGGCCGCCGTATAGGCCATGGTGTCGGTGCCGTGGGTGATGACAAAGCCGTCGTAGTCGGCATAATGGCGGCGCACGGCCGCCGCCAGGCCGGCCCACTGTTCGGGGCCGACGCTGGTGGAATCCAGGTTATACAGCTGCAACGCATCGATGCGGCACAGCTGCGCCAGTTCGGGCACGCAGGCCAGCAGTTCGGCCGAGGTGAGCGCCGGCGCCAGCGCGCCGGCCGCCGTGGGCCGGCTGGCGATGGTGCCGCCGGTGGCGATGAGCAGGATACGTTTTTGCATGGCAGTCCCCTTTCGTTCCTTTTTACTATACCATAAAGGCCCGCGCTTGACAACGAGGGGTCTACCGTGGTAGACTGCCAATAGGTCTATCGACATAGACTTACCCCATATCCGCCAAACCGGAGGAGGACCTCATGAGTGAAAGTTTGCGCCTGGCCGAGGGCGAATACCGTTTTGCCGCCCTGGTGTGGGCCAACGAGCCGCTGCCCAGCGGGCGGCTGGTGCAGCTGGCCGCCGACGCGCTGGGCTGGAAGAAAAGCACGACCTATACCGTGCTGAAAAAGCTGTGCGAGCGCGGCATTTTGCAAAACGAAGGCGGCGTGGTGACGGCGCGCGTCAAGCAGGACGCCGTGCAGCGCCAAACCAGCGCGGCGGTGGTGGAGCGCACGTTCGGCGGCAGCCTGCCGCGGTTCGTGGCCGCCTTTTTGAACGAAAAGCCGATCAGCGCCGGCGAAGCCGCCGAGATCCGCGCCCTGCTGGACGCGGCGCAGCAGCGGGAGGATACGCCATGAACATTACCGTTGCGCTGGGGGCCGGCGCCATGGGCGGGGCGGCGGCGCTGGCGGCCTGGGGGCTGTGCGCGCTGCTGCGCAAAGCCCGCGCGCCCGGCTGGCTGCTGTGCCTGCTGTGGCTGGCCGTTGGGCTGCGGTTCGCCGTGCCGGGCGGGGTGATCCCCATCACGCTGCCGCAGCCGCAAAGCCCCGCCCTGGCCCAGGCCGCACAGGCCGTGAGCCAGGCGGTGGAAACGCTGGCCGCCCCCGCCGGGGCCGGCCGGGCGCCGGCGCTGGTGCGCCTGGCCGCCGCGGAGCAGACGGCCGCCGCGCCGCTGTGGGCCGACCCGGCCGCATGGGCGGCGCTGGCCTGGGCGGCCGGCGCGCTGGCGCTGCTGGCGCGGGCCGCCTGCGGCTATGCGCGGCTGCGCCGGCAGGTGGCGCTGGCCTGCAAAACGGCGGACGGCGCCTATACCTGCGAGGCGGTGCGCACCCCGTTCACGCTGGGGGTGCTGCGCCCGCGCATCTACCTGCCGCCGGACCTGCAGGGGGCGGACCGCGCCGCCGTGCTGCTGCACGAGCGCACCCACATCCGCCGCGGCGATGCGCTGACCAAACCGCTGTACTTTGCGGTGGCCTGCCTGCACTGGTGGAACCCGTTGGCCTGGCTGGCTTTCCGCCAGTTTGAGCGCGCGATGGAGCAAGCCTGCGACGAAGCCGCCGTGCGCGGGGCCACGGCCGCCGGGCGGGCCGCCTACTGCGAAAGCCTGCTGCGCTTTGCGGTGCGCGGGGGCAGCCCCGGCGCGCTGGCGTTCGGCCAGGGCCGGGTGCAGGCGCGCATCCGGCACGCGCTGCGCTACCGCAAACCCGGGCGCGCCGCGGTAGCGCTGTGCGCCGGGGCGGTGGCGCTGGCCGGGGCGGTGCTGCTGGCGCAGCCCACGCTGGCCGAAGCCGCCGCGCCGGCCGCGAGCGCCCCCGCTGCCACCCCCGCGCCGCAGGCGGAAACGCCCGGCGCGCCGCAGGCGGAGGCCTTCGACCCCGGCAGCGGGTTTGCCCTGCCGGTGGAATACACGTACATCAGCCGCTTTTACAACGCCGCCAGCCACAAGGGGGACGACCTGGCCGCCCCCAAGGGCACGCCGGTAACGGCCGCCGCGGGCGGTACGGTGCGCGAAGCCGGCCACCATTACAGCTACGGCTACCGCGTCATCATCGACCACGGCCCCGACGCCGAAGGCCACACCTGGCAGACGCTGTACGCACACCTGGACACCATTGAGGCCGAGGCCGGGCAGGCGGTCGCGCAGGGGCAGGAGATCGGCACGGTGGGGTCCACCGGCGTTTCGACCGGCAACCACCTGCATTTTGAGATCCTGCGGGACGGCGAACTGATGCCGCCGCAGTATTTCCTGCCTTATTCGGGCACGCTGCTGGGGCAAAAGGACCAAAACAGCGGCCTGCTGGCGCTGCTGCGCGACCCGGCCATGCTGCAGATCGCCATAGAAAAGGCGGGCGCGCAGAACCTGGCGTTTGACGGGCGGCTGACCGCCCCGTCGGAAATGTGCCTGCCTGTCAGCAGCGCGTTCAGCGATGCGCACACGGGCCTGGACCTGGCCGGCGACGAAGGCGCGCCGGTGCGCGCCGCAGCCGCCGGCGTGGTGCTGGCCGCCGGCTACGAC
>CALWNS010000032.1 GCA_944382805.1 uncultured Gemmiger sp.
GTCCGCCGCCCCCGCGCCGCCAAACAGCGGCGCGGCGCCCGCCGCGCTCTGCGCCGCCGCCCAGGCGGCCAGCGCCTCCAGCCGGGCGGCGTTTTCGGCCCGCGCGCCGCCGGTATAGGGCAGCGTCAGGCGCAGGGTCCAGCGCGCGCGGCGGCGCTCGTACCGGCGGCCCAGGATGTCCTGCCAGCGGCGGCTCACCGCCGCCCCGGCCGGGAACAGCCCGGCCGCGCCGGGCTGCGGGGCCAGGTCGTCGGTCAGCAGCGGCCGGATGTCGGCCAGCGCCGGCGCGCCGCGCAGCCAGGCGGCCAGGCGGGCGGTATCGCCGCTTGCAATGTCCAGTGGCATCTTTCGCCCCCCTTTGCTTTAGTTGGTCAGGCTGTGCGCGCCGCTGCCCGCGCGGGTCCACCAGCCGCCCGCCTCCACATGGCAGGGCGCGCCGCCCACGGCCTTGGGGTCCACATACTGCACGCAGCACAGCCCCGGCACGTTGGCGGGCACAAAGGCCGGCCAGTCCTGCGGCGCAACGTCCCCGCCTTCGCCCTCCAGCACGCGGTCGCCGGGGGCCAGGGTGTAGTCCTGCCCGTAGCGCGCGCTGCGCTGCGGGATGACCAGCACAAACGCCTGCGCCTGCTGGCGGCCCGTTTCGCTGTGGGTCAGGCGCACGCGGCGGTCCAAAAACACGCCGTGCAGCACCGTGCGCGCCACCGTGCCCGCCTGCGGGTCGTGGCGGTACAGCGTTACGGTCTGGCGGCACAGCGGGTACTCAGGCATGGCGCACCCCCCGCTGCATCCGCAAAAAGTCCTGCGCCACCTGGCGGTAGTAGACCTCCCGCAGGTAGAGCGTGGTGGGGCACAGCTCCGCCGGGGCGGTGTAGGTCTCGCTCACGCTGCCCACGCTGGCCGAAGCAAACCCCCGGCGGCTGTCCTCGCGGTCGAACTCGTACATGGCGTCGGCAATGGCGCACACGGCGTTGTCCTCGGCGTCGGGCACGTTGGGCCGCGGGGCCATGGCGTACAGCCCGCGCAGGCGGTTCAGCTTGGCCGCGGCGCGCTGCGCATACCGGGGGAAGTCCTCTTCCGGGATGTCCTCGCCCAGGTAGGCGGTGGTATAAAAGGTGTAATCGGGCATATGCTCCCCCTCCCCCGGCCGCGCTCAGGCCTTGAACTTGGCCAGCACCACCTTGGCTTCGTTGGAAAGCACGGCCACATAGAACTCGTCGGCCGTGATCTCGGTGGTGCGGACCTTGGGTTTGCGCTCGGTCTCCACGTTGACCTCGCGCTTGCGGTAGATGGTCAGCGCCGGCACCTCGTCCTCGGTCTCGGGGTCGCCCTCCAGCTTGACGATGGGGCAGGCGTAGCAAAGGGTGCCGCCGGTCACCTGGCCGTCCTCGCCCTCGGTGCCGCCCACGGTCACCTGGGGCACCTTTTTGCTGGGCACGATGCGGCAGCCCGCGATCATACCCACCTCGCCGGTCAGCATCAGGCCGGCCTGGTAGCGGTCGGCGGAAAGGAAATCGTCGTCCTTGCGCAGGGTGGTCAGCTGCTTGGGGTGTACGAACAGCACCTTGTCGCAGCCCTGTTCCTCCTCGAACAGGTCCAGCGCGGACACGATGCCGTCGTAGCCGATGGCGGCGGCGCTGCCGTCGTAGGTCAGGGTGGCGGTCTGCAGGGCGTCCATGCAGTCGTTGTCGATCTTGGCGGCGATGGCCATGGCCAGCTGGGTGTTGGCTTCGCCCACCGGGTTGCCGTAGCCGGACAGCACCGCCTCGTCGGTCAGGCTGATGCCCTTCATCGCCTTTTTCACGGTGGCCTTGCGGGTGGAGGTGCTCATTTTTTCAATGGCGACCGCATCGCCCTCGGCCACGTCGGCGGCGTCACCGATGTAGGCATAGGCCGGCACCGTGATGGTATCGCCGGGCACGCCGGCCAGTGTGTCGTCCACCTTGGCAAAGGGGGCGACGCGCAGCTTTTTGGGGATGCGGGCCGATACCATGTCCCCCATCACCTCGGGGTCGATCAGGTCAGCGAGTTTGGTGGTCATATCTGCCATGTGTGTTTCTCCTTTCTAAAAAACAGTACCTATTAGGCCCCCTTGTCAAAGGGGGCTGGCTGCGGCGCAAGCCGCAGACTGGGGGGTAGCCCGCTTGAGCGGCTATGCCGCGAGATCGCGCGCCAGCGCGATGCGGGCTAGCAACGCGCAGCGTTGTTTCCTTAATGACCGCCCGCGAACGCGGGCAATGGGCAAGGGAGGAACGCGGCCCTATTTCCATCAACGGCATATACCCTTTACGCAATCCCTCCGTCACGGCCTGCGGCCGTGCCACCTCCCTTTGACAAGGGAGGCAAAAAGCGCGGCGGCTTTCCGCCCTTACCCTCCGCTGCGCATCCGCTCGTACGTTTCCGGGTCGCTGTGCTTGAGCGCCAGGCGTTCGCGGTAGCTCATGCGCTGCCAGGCTTCGCGCCCGGTATCCAGCGGGGCGGTGCCGGTGCCGGCGGCATAGGGGGCCGGGGCTTTCTCTTCGGGTCCGTTCATGCGGTTCCACCTCCTTTCGCGGCCGGGGCGGCGGGCATACAGCGCGCGCGCACGGCGGCCAGTTCCTGCTCGGTCTCGTGCGGCAGGCCAAAGTACCAGGCCAGCGCCAGTTCCGGGCGCAGCATCCCGTCCAGCACCATCTGGCGGTATTCCTGCCAGGCGGCGGCGCGGTCGTACAAAAGGCCGTCGCCCCAGTCCAGCGTCAGCGCCGCGGCGGCGTCAAACGGTTCCGGCCCGCACAGGCCGTAGGCGCGGCCCAGCGCGTCGCACAGGTCCAGCGCCTGGCACACCGCCTGCCGCCATGCCGCCTGGAAGTCCCCCACCGTCAGCACGGCGTCCGCGCCGGTGGCGGCGATCTCGGTGGCGGTGCGCTCGGCGGCGTCCGCCTCGCTCAGGGTGCCGCGCCGCAGGCCGATCAGGCTTTCGCACCCGCGCAGGATGTCCTGCTTGCGCGCCAGGTAGCTCTGTTCGCGCAGCGGCGGGCTGTACACGGTCATGCCCAGGTTGGCCGGGTCGTCCGGCAGGCCCACGAACAGGTCGTCCCGCAAGTCGCGCGGGCCGGGCGCTTCGCCGTGCAAAAGATCCTCCGAGGCAAACACGCGGGAGGCGCCGTTTTCAAACTCGCGCCGCAGCCCGTGTTCGGTGCGGCCCAGGCGGTGCATCAGCCCGGTGGCGGGGGCGTATACGGCCACCGCGTCGGGCGAACCGTCCACGCAGTTGGCCAGCGGCGTGCGCAGCACGGCCAGCCCCACGCCCGGCACGCCGGGCAGCAGCAGGGTGGGGCGCAGGGCCTGCGTTTCGGGCAGGGTGTCCAGCGGCACTTCGCGCCCCAGCGCTTCGCCCGCCAGTTCAAACAGACGGCTTTCGATGGTCAGGCCGCTCTCGCCGGCCGCGCGGCGCTCCAGCAGGGCGTAGGCCCGCGCGCCGCGGCTCAGCCGCTCCATGGTGCCCACGGCCAGCAGCCGGCCCTGCAAGTCGCGCCCCAGCGGCACAAAGCGGTCCCGCCGCAGGGGCACGAACTCGAACCCGCCGCCCGCCGGCACCGGTTTAAGCAGGCATTCGCCGCCCACCAGCGCGGCCTGCATGGCGCGGGCGCGCACGGCGTCCAGCGCGCGCAGGTTGCCGGCCATCCAGTCCGCCTTGGGCCCGCCGGGGGCCAGGCGGCTTTCGTATTCGGCAAAAACGGCGCGGCACAGCTTGCCCACGATCAGCACGGGCAGGCGGTCGGCGTTGTCCTCGCCGGGGAACGGGCGGGCGAAATACAGGTCGAACCATTCGCGGATGGCCGCCTGCATCCGCGGGCTGGTCACATCCCCCCGCCCAAACGCCGCCCCAAACGCCTGCTGCAATTGTGTTTTCAAAAAACTCCTCCTCTCTGGCCCCCTTGTCAAAGGGGGCTGGCTGCGGGCAAAGCCCGCAGACTGGGGGTAGCCCGCTTGAGCGGCTATGCCGCGAGATCGCGCGTCAGCGCGATGCGGGCTAGCAACGCGCAGCGTTGTTTCCTTAATCACCGCCCGCGAACGCGGGCAATGGGCAAGGGAGAAACGCTGCCCTCCCCTTAGGCCCCCTTGTCAAAGGG
>CALWNS010000033.1 GCA_944382805.1 uncultured Gemmiger sp.
TGGAGGGCATCTATATGCAGGCCGAAGGCTTTAAGCTCACGCTGACCGGCTACGACATGGAGATGGGCATCACCACCACCATCGACTGCAACGTGCTGGTGCCGGGCGAGATGGTGCTGGACGCCAAGCTGCTCGGCTCGATGGTCAGCCGTATGCCGGCCGGCAACGTCACCATCGATATGGACGACGAGGGCATGGCCATCATCAGCGGCGGCGTGGCCGAGTTCGAGATCCCCGCCCTGAACGCCAGCGATTACCCCAGCCTGCCCAACACCAAGGCCGATTACGCCATCAAAATGCCCACGGCGCAGCTGCGCGAAATGATCGAAAAGACCATCTACGCGGTGGCCACCGACGACAAAAAGCCCGCCCACACCGGCGAATTGTTCGTGATGGAGCCGGGGCGGCTGACCGTGGTGGCGCTGGACGGCTACCGCCTGGCCGTGCTGGGCCGCGCGGTGGAATGCAAGCGCGACATCCGCATCATCATCCCGGCCAAGACGCTGCAGGAGCTGCTCAAGATCATGGGCGGGCCGGAGGACCCGGTGCAGATCGACGCCAACCGCCGCTACGTGGTGTTCACGACCAACGGCTACACCATCATGAGCCGCCTGATCGAGGGCGAGTTTTTGAACTACGAGGGCGTGATCCCGGCCGGGGCGCGCACCACCGTGGTGGTGGACTGCAAGCGCTTTATCGAGACGATCGAGCGCGCTTCGCTCATCATCACCGAGCGGCTGAAAAACCCGCTGCGCATCTCGTTCGAGGAGGACCGGGTCATCGTGCGCTGCCAGACCCCGCTGGGCAAGGTGGTGGACGAGTTCGCCCCCGTCTCGATGGAGGGCGAAAAGGTCGAGATCGGCTTTAACAACCGCTATATGCTGGACGCGCTGCGCAATTCCCGCTGCGAGCGGATGCGCCTGGAGCTCAACGGCCCGCTCAGCCCCGTCAAGCTGCACCCCACCGAGGGCGAGGACTACATCTACCTGGTGCTGCCGGTGCGGTTCAAGAACGAGATGTAAAAAGGGGTGCGTGCCAAAACCATGGAGCTGATCCGTATCCATACCGAATTTATCAAGCTGGACGCGCTGCTCAAATTCGCCGGCCTGTGCGAGACGGGCGGCGAGGCCAAGGAGCGCATCCAGGCCGGGGCCGTGCGGCTCAACGGAACCGTTTGTACCCAGCGCGGCAAAAAGTGCCGCGCCGGCGATGCCGTGGAGCTGGACGGCCGCTGTGTGAAGATCGCGGAGGGCGCCTGATGCGCCTGGACCGCCTGACCGTGCAGGACTACCGCAACCTGCGCGCGGCCACGCTGGCCCCCGCCCCGCGGCTGACCGTGCTGTGCGGGCCGAACGGCCAGGGCAAGACCAACTTGCTGGAAAGCATCTGGCTGCTGACCGGGGGCAAGAGCTTCCGCGGCGCCAAGGACGCCGAGCTGATCCGCCGCGGGCAGGAGTTCGCGGTGGTGGAAGCCGCGTTCGAAGGCGGCGGCCGCCCCCAGGCGCTGCGCCTGACCGTGGGCGCCAGGGAAAGCGCCCGCCCCGGGCGGCGCGCGCGGCTCAACGGCGCCGACCGCGGGCGCGCGGCGGCCGTGGCCGGCGCCTTTACCGCCGTGGTGTTCGACCCCAACCATTTAAGCCTGGTCAAGGGCGGGCCGGAGGGGCGGCGGCATTTTCTGGACGCGGCGCTGTGCCAGCTGTACCCCGGTTACCTGGCGGCGCTGCGCCGCTGCGCGCGGCTGACCGCGCAGAAAAACGCCCTGCTGAAAGCCTACGACATCACCCCCGGGGGCAATGTCCTGCTGGACACCTACAACGAGGGCCTGGCCGCCGCGGGGGCCGAGGTGATGCGCCGCCGCGCCGCCTACCTTGACCGGCTGGCCCCGCTGGCCGCCGCCAACTACCGCGATATTTCCAGCGGGGCCGAAACGCTCACCCTGCGCTACCTGCCCTGCTGCGAGCCGGACGCGGGCGCGCTGGCCGCCAAGCTGGCGGCGGTGCGCACGGCCGAGCTGCGCGCGGGCTTCTGTTTGGCGGGGCCGCACCGCGAGGACATCGAGATACTGCTGGACGGCCAGCCGGGCAAGATCTACGGCAGCCAGGGCCAGCAGCGCAGCGCCGTGCTGGCCATGAAGCTGGCCGAAGCCACCGTGGCCGGCGACGTGCTGGGCGAACACCCGGTGATGCTGCTGGACGATGTGCTCAGCGAGCTGGACGACGGCCGCCAGACCTATCTTTTGACCCGCATCGAGGACAAGCAGACCTTTGTGACCACCTGCGATTCCGCCGCGTTTGCCCGCACCAACGGCAAGCTGGTACACATCGCGGGCGGGCAGATCCGGGAGGGGTAGTATGTTCATCCACGCCGGGCAGGATTTTATCATCAACAGCCGCGACATTCTGGGCGTGTTCGACCTGGACACCGCCACCGACGCCGGCGGCAAACAGAAGATCACCGACGATTTCCTGCGCCGCGCGCAGGCCCAGGGCGCCGTGGTGGACATCAGCGCCGCCATGCCCAA
>CALWNS010000034.1 GCA_944382805.1 uncultured Gemmiger sp.
CCTGCACCCAGCCGGCAAAGTTCTGCACGCTGGCTTCCAGTTCCGGCACGCCCAGGCGCACGGCGCTGCGCGGCGTGCCGGCGGCGGGGAACACCGTGTCGAACCGGCGCAGGCTTTCGTCCAGGTAAACCGGCACGCCGGGGCGCAGGGCGAACGGGCACACGCCGCCCATCGGGTGGCCCACGGCGGCGGGCAGCTCGTCCGGCTTGACCATGGCGGCCTTGGTGTGGAACTGCGCCTTGAACCGCGGGTTGTCCACCCGCGCGTCGCCGGCCAGCACCACCAAAAACGCCCCCTGCGCGCCGCGGAAAGCCATCGTTTTGGCAATGCGCGCCGGCTCGCAGCCCAGGTCCCGCGCCGCCTGCTCCACCGTGGCGCTGGACTGTTCAAATTCGATCACGCGGTCGGCCAGGCCGAACCGGCCCAGGTATTCTTTTACGGCTTCGATAGACATTGGCTTGCTCCTTTGCTTTATCTGCGCTTGCCCAGCAGCTGCCGGCGCACATAGGCAAAGCAGGCGTCCTCGCCCGCGTCGCGCAGGGTGGCCAGCGCTGTTTCCAGCTGGGCGCGGGTATCCGGGTGCAGCAGGTAGTGGTCCTTGCTGCGGGCGTAGTATTCCCAGGCGGAGGCGTCGGTGTATTTATCGCCCAGGTAGTTGCGGCTGGCGGCAATGCGGTCGCAGATCATTTCGGCCACATAGCGTTCCGGCATCCGCATACCGGCCATTTTGTGGTCGCCGCCGGGCGCGTAGTCGATCCAATATTCCAGGTGGTGGCGGTTGCGGCCCTTGTGGTGCAGCCAGGCGGCGCTGTAGCCTTCGGCCTTGCGCTGGGCGTTGTTGGGGCTGCAGTTGCCCTGCCAGTATTTGGCCCCGGCCCAAAACTCCACCGGGGCCAGCTTGCTTAGATCGTGCAGCAGCCCCTGGCGGTACAGCCCGCAGCGGAAACAGTAGCGCAGCACCAGCATTTTGTGGCGGTGGATGGTCCTAAAGTGTTTGATGGGGTGCCACAAGGCGCAGCCCCTCCTTTCCGCAAAGTACGCTGTTCTTATTCTAGTACAAAACGCGCCGGCGCGCAACGCCCGGCCCGCGCCATTTTTGAGCAAAAATCCAGTACGGCAAACATTTGCCCCTGTTTTGCACGGGGCGGGTGTGCTATATTTTTGGTAACGAACGGCTGTAAGCGGGCCGCGCCCGCGCAGCCAAACAAAACGAAAGGCGGTATCCTTATGTCCCAGTTTTGCTCCCAGCGCTGTACCCTTGGCATCGAGTTCGGCTCCACCCGCATCAAGGCGGTGCTGATCGGCCCGGACCAAGCCCCGCTGGCCCAGGGCGACTTTACCTGGGAAAACCGGCTGGAAAACGGCGTGTGGACCTACCCGGAAAGCGAGATCTGGGCCGGCCTGCAGGCCGCCTACGCCGCCCTGGCCGCCGACGTGCAGGCCCGCTTTGGCCAAAAGCTGACCACGGTGGGCTGCATGGGCGTTTCCGCCATGATGCACGGCTACCTGCCGTTTGACCAAAACGGCGAACTGCTGGTCCCGTTCCGCACCTGGCGCAACACCATCACCGGCCCGGCGGCCGAAGCGCTGACCGCGGCGTTCGGCTTTAACATCCCCCAGCGCTGGAGCGTGGCCCACCTGTACCAGGCCATGCTGAACAAGGAGGAACACCTGCCCCGGCTGCGCTTTTTTACCACGCTGGCCGGCTTTGTACACTGGAAGCTGACCGGCTGCAAGGTGCTGGGCGTGGGGGACGCCTCCGGTATGTTCCCCATCGACAGCGCCACCGGCGACTATAACAGGGACTACCTGGCCCGCTTTAACGCCCTGGCCGCCGCCCGGGGCTACCCCGTGGACCTGGCCGCGCTGCTGCCCGCCGTGCGCAGCGCCGGCCAGCCCGCCGGCGCCCTTACGCCCGAAGGCGCGCGCCTGCTGGACCCCACCGGCACGCTGCAGCCCGGCGTGCCGCTGTGCCCGCCGGAGGGCGACGCCGGCACCGGCATGGCCGCCACCGACAGCGTGGCCCCGCGCACCGGCAACGTCAGCGCCGGCACCAGCATTTTTGCCATGGTGGTGCTGGAACGCCCGCTGCGCCGCGTCTACCCGGAGATCGACCTGGTCACCACGCCGGACGGCGCGCCGGTGGCCATGGTACACTGCAACAACTGCACCAGCGACCTGAACGCCTGGGTGGAGCTGCTGGGCCAGGCCGCCGCTTTGGGCGGCGCGCGGCCAAACCAGGGCGAACTGTTTGCCAAACTGTTCGAACTTTCGCTGCAAGCCGCGCCGGACGCCGGCGGCCTGGCGACGGTCAACTACTATTCCGGCGAGGGCGTGACCCACTTTGACGCCGGCTGCCCGCTGCTGGTGCGCGGGCCGGAAAGCGCCCTGACCCTGCCCAACCTGATGCGCGCGCATATCTATTCCGCCATGGCCACGCTGGCCCTGGGGCTGGAGATCCTGCACGGCGAAGGCGTGGCCATGGATACGCTGACCGGCCACGGCGGCCTGTTCAAGACCCCCGGCGTGGCGCAGCGCTACCTGGCCGCGGCCGCCGGCGCGCCGGTCACGGTGCGGCAGACCGCCGGCGAAGGCGGCCCCTACGGCATGGCCCTGCTGGCCGCCTATGCGCTGAACAAAGCCCCCGGCGAAACGCTGGCGGACTACCTGCACGCGCGCGTGTTCGCCGGCGCGCCGGCCAGCACCCTGCCCCCGCAGGAAAGCGACCGCGCCGGTTTTGCCGCCTACCTGCGGCGGTACCGCGGCGCGCTGGCGGCCGAACGCGCCGCCCTGCAAGCCGAAAACCAGGGCTGACCGCCCGGCGCGCCCCCCGGTAGTCCCCGCGGGGATCTGGCAGTGCCGGGGGCGCGGGCGGCGCCCTGATTTTCCATAGATCATTTTTTTAAGGAGGACCCGTATGGACAAGACCGAACTGCAGAAGCTGGACGCCTACTGGCGGGCTTCGAACTACCTGGCGGCCGGCCAGCTGTACCTGCTGGACAACCCGCTGCTGCGCCGCCCCCTGACCCGCGACGACGTAAAAAAGAAAATCGTCGGCCACTGGGGCACCGTGCCGGGGCAGAACTTTGTCTATGTACATCTCAACCGCGTCATCAAAAAGTATGATCAGGATATGATCCTGATCTCCGGCCCGGGGCACGGCGGCAACTTCTTTGTGGCCAACGCCTACCTGGACGGCACCTATTCCGAGGTCTACCCGAATATTTCCCGCGACGAGGAGGGCATGAAACGCCTGTTCAAGCAGTTCAGCTTCCCCGGCGGCATCTCTTCCCACGTTGCGCCCGAGACGCCCGGCTCCATCAACGAGGGCGGCGAGCTGGGCTATTCCATCGCCCATGCCTTCGGCGCGGTGTTCGATAACCCCGACCTCATCGCCGCCGTCACGGTGGGCGACGGCGAAGCCGAGACCGGCCCGCTGGCCACCAGCTGGCAATCCAACAAGTTCCTGAACCCTGTGGGCGACGGCGCGGTGCTGCCGATTTTGCACCTAAACGGCTACAAAATCAGCAATCCTACCGTCTTTGGCCGCATGAGCCACGAGGACATCGAGCATTTCTTCCTGGGCTGCGGCTGGAAGCCGTACTTTGTCGAGGGCGACGACCCGCTGCCCATGCACGAAAAGATGGCCGAAACGCTGGATACCGTCATCGAGGAGATCCACCATATCCAGGCCGAAAGCCGCGCCGGCCGCCGGCCGGAGCACATCCGCTGGCCCATGATCGTGCTGCGCACGCCCAAGGGCTGGACCGGCCCCAAAGTGGTGGACGGCAAGCCCATCGAGGGTACCTTCCGCGCGCACCAGGTGCCCATCGACCTGACCGTCGGCACCCCCGACCAGGAGCAGCACCTGGCCCAGCTGGAGGAATGGCTGCGCAGCTATAAGCCGGAGGAACTGTTTGACGAGCACGGCACGCTGATCCCCGAACTGCAGGCCCTGGCCCCCGTGGGCGACCGCCGCATCGCGGCCAACCCGCACGCCAACGGCGGCAAGCTGCTGCGCGACCTGCGCACGCCCGACTTTAAGGATTACGCGGTCGACATCCCGTTCCCCGGCAGCGTCGAAAATCAGGATATGATCGAGCTGGGCGGCTACATCCGCGATGTGTTCAAGCTTAACGCCGACGCCAAGAACTTCCGCGTCTTTGGCCCCGACGAGACGATGTCCAACCGGCTGTACAAGTGCTTTGAGGCCGAGAACCGGGACTGGAACTCCACCACCGTGCCCGGCGACGAGTTCCTGGCCCGCGACGGCCGCATTATGGACAGCATGCTGTCCGAGCATCTGTGCGAGGGCTGGCTCGAGGGCTACCTGCTCACC
>CALWNS010000035.1 GCA_944382805.1 uncultured Gemmiger sp.
GGAAAAAGACGTGTACAGCGGGGTGGAAAAGCTGGGCATCGAACCGTTTGACCCGGCGCTTACGGCACGGTACCTGGCCGACCGGCTGGGCAGGCGGAAACGCGCCGTCAAGGATTGCCTGCTGGACCAGCGCATCGTGGCGGGCATTGGGAATATCTATTCCGACGAGATCCTGTTTGCCGCCGGCCTGGCCCCCGCCCGGCCCGCCGCCAGCCTGACGGAGGCCGACTGGCAGCGGCTGGCGGCCGTAATCCCGCAGCGGCTGGCATATTTTATGGAAAAGAATGCGATCCCGCCGGAGGAATACCTGCGCACCAAAGGCAAAGAATACCGCAACACGCCGTTTTTGCAGATCTACGGGCATGGCGGAGAACCGTGCCCCGCCTGCGGGGCCGCGCTCTGCCGCACCGTGATCGGGGGCCGCAGCAGCGTATACTGCCCGGTCTGCCAAAAATAACCCAAAACCGCCGCCCGGATACGGACCTGTATCCGGGCGGCGGTTTTGTGAGTATGGAGATGAGGGGAATCGAACCCCTGTCCGAAAAGAAAGCGGTTAGAGTATCTCCGGGCGCAGGATGCTTATTGGATTTCCCTTGGTGTGAGCGAACACCCGCGCGTTACACCTTGGTAGCTTCATGAATACCTGACGGACGGCAAAGCTTAGGTCCGTTCATGTTCAGCACCTGATCGACGCCCCGGCCCCGTGCGGTGCTAAAACGGGCGGGACGGTCGGGCCTAATTAGGCCGCGACGGCAACGGGATAATCGTTGTCAGTTAATTTGTTTTGGCGCTTTTATCGTGGTGCACCGCCACGGCCCGCTGCTCACGCCCCTCTCCCCCCGTCGAAACCATTACATCCCCGTATATAGCGGCCAAGCCGGCCGCGGGGCTGGGAGGCTTGGGTAAACCTGACAGCTGTTTAGTGTTGCTTCAGCGCGCGGTCAATGCTGCGCTGGGCGTCCCGCACGGCGGCGGTGGCGCGCTTATCGTAGAGTTTTTTGCCTTTGCACAGACCAAGTTCGACCTTGACCCGGCCGTTTTTGAAGTAGAGTGAAAGCGGCACCAGCGTGTATCCCTGCAGCTTGAGCTGCTGCGCCAGGCGGCGGATCTCGGCCTTGTGGGCCAGCAGGCGGCGCGGGCGGCGCGGGTCACGGTTGAAGATGCTGCCCTGCTCGTAGGGGCTGATGTGCATCCCCTTCAGGATCAGCTCGCCCCCATCGATATCCGCCCAGGAATCCTTGAGGTTGACGCCGCCGGCCCGCAGGCTTTTGACCTCGGTGCCGACCAGTTCGATGCCGGTCTCCAGCGTTTCGATGACAAAATACTCGTGGCGGGCCTCCCGGTTAAGGGCGATCACTTTGCGCGGTTCGTTCTGATGGCCCATCGGCAGGCGCCTCCTTCCCTGTGAAATGAAACAGGATGATTATTATAACGCCTGCACGCGGTTTTGTCAAGTCCTGCTTTAGCGGACAAGGCTCTCAGCGGAACTCCGACCCGTCGGCGGTAAACAGGCGGGTGCGCAGGATCTCGCACTGCCAGGGCTGCACGCCGCAGGGCGCAAAGCTGGCCAGCAGCAGCGCCGGGTTCAGGTTATCGCCCTCGCCGGCTGCGCACGGCAGGCGCACCGTAACTTTGCAGCCGCCCCCGGCCAGCGGTTCGGCCTGCAGGGCCGGCAGCCAGGTTTTCAGGTCCAGTTCGCGGCGGCCCCGCTTGGTTTTTTTCTCTACCAGGACCTGCGGGCTGCGGTTGTAGGCCTCCACCGCCTCCAGGCCGGCCGGCGGCAGCGTAAGTTCATATTCGGCCGCCTGGATCTCGGTGCTTTTTCGCTGCGCCGGACCAATGTGCAAAATGCGGATGCCGTGCGGCATATAGGGCTGCAGGGCGTCCTGCCAGGCGTTCAGATCCGCATTTTCGTCCGCAGTCTTGACCTCGCAGCTTTCGCATATGCTTTCCTGCCCCAGCGAGAGCGGGCAGTTGAACGAAAGATAAATGTGCGGGTTGAACCCCTGGGTATAGTATACCGGCAGCCCGCTGCGCTTAAGGATGCGGTGGAACACCCGCTGCAGGTCGAGCAGCGAGATGTAGGCGGCTTCCGCCCGCTTTTCAAAGCTGATCCTGATCGTAAGCAAAACAAGGCCCTCCCAGCAGTTTGTTGGCGCCGCAGCCGCTGCACTGGCGGTTGCAGGGCGGGGTGGTCTGGGCGCGCAGCGCCTTTTGGTATTCGCGTACCAGGAAAGCGCGCCCCACGCCCACGTCCATATGGTCCCAGGGCGCGGTCTCATCCAGGTCTATGGCGCGGTAATTATAGAAATCCGGATCCACGCCGCAGGCCTTGAAGGCAGCCAGCCAACGGTCGTAGTCGAAAAATTCCTCCCAGGTATCAAAGAACGAGCCCTGGCGGAACGCTTGCTCGATCACGGCGCCCAGGCGGCGGTCGCCCTTGGCAAAGATACCTTCCAACACGCTGGTGGCGCTGTCGTGGTAATTCACCTTGATCTTGCGCGAATGCACGCAGGAAAGCAGGTATTTTTGCTTTTCCCGCAGCGTTTCTCGGGTATCCTGGGCGCAGAACTGGAACGGCGTCCAGGGCTTGGGCACAAAACAGGCCACGCTGCAGGTGACCTGCACGCCCTTGCCCTTCGGGCGTTCGGGGATGGTGTAAAACAGGTCCACGACCTGTTGCGCCGTATCGGCAATGCCCTTGATATCCTCCATCGTCTCGGTGGGCAGGCCCATCATAAAATAGAGCTTGACCGAAGTATAGCCTTCGCTGAAAGCGATGCGGCAGCCGCGTTCGATCTGTTCCCAGGTAACATTTTTGTTGATGACGTCCCGCAGGCGCTGGGTGCCGGCTTCTGCGGCAAAAGTCAGGCCGCTTTTGCGCACGCGGCTGGTTTTTTCCACCAGCGACTGGGAAAAGTTGTCCACCCGCAGCGAAGGCAACGAAAGGCTGACATGATCGGCTTCGGCCCAGGCGTTCAGCCGGTCAAGGATCTCCTCCAGGCGGGAATGATCGGAGGTGGAAAGGCTCATCAGGCTGAGTTCGTCATAACCGGTATTGGCGCACAGCGTGCGGGCGCAGCCGCTGATGAGTTCGGGCGAGCGCTCGCGGAACGGGCGGTAGATCTGCCCGGCCTGGCAAAAGCGGCAGCCGCGCACGCAGCCGCGCAGCACCTCGACGCTGGCGCGGTCCTGCACGGTGCCCACGATGGGCACGACGAAGTTTTCCGGCGGGGGGAAGCTGTCCATATCCCTGACGATGGCCTTGGTCACGCGCGCCGGCACGCCGGGGCGGTTGGGGGCCACGGCGCGGATGCGGCCGTCCTCCCCATACGTCACATCATAGAACGCAGGGACGTAGACGCCGGGGATCTTTGCCAGCTCCAGCAGCTGGCGTTCCCTGTTCCAGCCGGCCTTTTTGCCCTGCTCCACACAGGCGCAGATGTCCTGCAGCATCTGTTCGCCTTCGCCCAGCTGCATAACGTCAAAGAAATCGGCCATCGGCTCGCCGTTGCACACACAGGGGCCGCCGGCAATGACCAGCGGCCAGCGCTCGTCCCGGTCGGCCGCGCGCAGCGGAATGCCGGAAAGCTGCAGCATGGCCAGCACGTTTGTATAGCACAGCTCATATTCCAGTGAAAAACCGACGATATCAAACTCACGCAGCGGATCCTTGCTTTCCAGGCAATAGAGCGGGATGCCCAAGGTCTCCATCTGCTCTTTCATATCGACCCAGGGCATAAACGCGCGCTCGCACCACCAGTTTTCGTGGCGGTTGAGCAGCTCGTACAGGATCTTTTCGCCCAAAAAGGACATCCCGATCTCGTAGGTATCGGGGAAACAGAAAGCAACCCGCAGATCCACTTTGGTTTTATCCTTCAGCACGCTGCCCGGCTCGCCGCCGGTATAACGGCCCGGTTTCTGCACGCTGAACAGCGCCTGGCGCAGTTCCTGGATGGTAGGCATCAATTTGACCTCATTTTCGTTAGGTTTCGCCCCCGCGGACCCGCGGGCGCCGTTGCCTTATTATAGCAGGTGCGGCAGTTTCCTGCAAGGCAGGGGCGCATTAACATTCACAGCTGCGCGATCTGCGCGGCGATCTCGGCCGGGCTGCGCCCGTCGGTATCGATCTTGACGGTGCGCAGCCGCCGGTAGCAAGGGATCCGCGCCAGGCTGCGGCCGATCACATCGGGCGTGCGCAGCCCGGCCGCCACATCCTTTTGCAGGCGGGCGCGCACGGTATCCGCCGCTGCCAGCAGCGAAACGCAGTGTATACGGGTCTCCCCCGGCTCCAGTTTTTCCAAAATCGCGTCCAGAATGGCCTGCTCGTGCAGCACCCAGCAGAAAACGATATTCTTGTATGCGGAACAGCGGAGGAACTGGTTCAACAAAAAGCAGATGTTTTGCAGAACCATCGCTTTTGTTTCCGCCGTTACGGTAAACGGGTCGGCATCCCAGCACCAGTCGCCGTCAAGGAACACCGCGTCCGGCAGTTGCTTTTTCAGCAGCCGGCCGATGGTCGTTTTGCCAACGCCCATCGCCCCGCCGATCATATACAGGTTTTTCATGGTATCTCCTTGCAGGGGGTTCATCCCTTTTCCAGCAGCCGCGCGCCGTCCAGGCCCGGCAGCGGCAGGAAGTTGAAACAGCCGAGCAGCAGGTTCGCACAGGCAAACCAGTAACCGGCATAGGTATAGCCGAAAGTATCCATCCAGCCCAGGGCGGCGATGCAGAACAGGAAGTTGGCCGCCGGGCCGGCGGCCGCCAGCAGTTTTTCCTGCCAGAGCGGCAGCAACACGCCGCGCATGGAAAGGCAGAACCCCAGGGGCGAAAGCTCCAGCAGCGGCGGCCGGCGCAGCAGCGCCGCCCAGGCGGCCAGGTGCCCGCCCTCGTGCAGCAAAGCCGCCAGCAGCCCCCAGCGCACCACGCCGGTCGTATCCCAGGCAAAGGCCGCCGCCCACAAAAACAGCGTCAGCGCCGGCGCGCGCCAGCGCAGGCGGGGCCTATACGGCGGCGGCAAGCGCTTCGGTCGGGTCATAGCGGACGCCCCCGTGCAGCAGTTCAAAATGCAGGTGCGGCCCGGTGACGTTCCCCGTCTGGCCGGACGCGCCAATCACCTGCCCGGCGCGCACCCGCTCGCCCGGGCGCACATAGAGATATTGCAGGTGTGCATACAGCGTTTCATCGCCGTTTTGGTGCAAAATGCGCAGGTAATTCCCGTAGCTTTTGTGCGCGCGGGCCACCCGCACGACGCCGTCCGCCGCCGCATAGACCGGCGTGCCCTCGGCCGCCGGCAGATCGGCCCCGGTGTGGAACTCGCTGCCTTCGCCGCTGACGGGGTCGGTCCGCCAGCCATAGCCGGACATCTGCTGTCCACCGCCGCCCGGCAGCGGGAAATGCAGCGCAAACGGCGGGACATAGCTTTCGGGGCTGCTGCCGGCGGGCGCCGGTTCGTTGGCGCGGCGGGCCGGGCGGGCGGTTTCGTTGGTGGCGGCCACAGCCTGCCGCACTGCGCCCCACAGTTCGGCCGCCGTCTGCTGGGTAAAGCGCGCCAGGCGGCGCTCCCCATCCAGCAGCGAAAGCCCCGGCTGCTCCATGGCCGTGTAATAGGCGCTGCGCAACGCGCCAAACAGCGGCGGCCACAGCGTTTTAGCCGCCCAAAACCCGCCCAGCAGCACGGCGCAGAGCAGCAGCTGCACCCA
>CALWNS010000036.1 GCA_944382805.1 uncultured Gemmiger sp.
CCCTGGCGGGCATGAAGCTGGACACCACCGTGGCGCTCATCACCGACGGCCGGTTCTCCGGGGCGTCCCGTGGCGCGGCCATCGGCCACGTCAGCCCGGAAGCGGCCTCCGGCGGGCCCATCGGCCTCATCAAGGAGGGGGACACCATCGAGATCGACATCCCCAACGCCTCCATCACCCTGCATGTCAGCGACGAGGAGCTGGCGGCCCGCAAAGCGGCCTACCAGGCCCCCGAACCCAACGTCAAGAGCGGCTGGCTGGCCCGGTATGCCCGTATGGTCACCTCTGCCAACCTGGGCGCGGTGCTGCGCTGATTTTACCCTTTTCACAGCCAAAGAAAAGATCCTGCCTGTTTGGGCCGCGCCGCAAGGCGCGGCCCTTTTTGCGGTGTGGCGCCCCAGGGCTCCCCTATGTAAGGGGAGCTGGCGCCGAAGGCGACTGAGGGGTTGTTTTGCCGCCCGGCTGCCGGGGAGGATCGGCTGGCAGCCTTCCTTTTTGGCAAACGGTCGGTTTCCTGACAAACGGTATCTGCCGCGGAGGCTTTCCTTTTCGTGCCCGAAAAGGAAACGAAAAGGGCCCGCCGTTCCGATGCGGCGGCCGCCGGCTGGGGCTGCGGCCCCAGACCCCGAGATGCGGCCACCTTGCGACGGCCTACTCAGGTCCTGGGGGACCTGAGCAAGGAATGGATTTGAATGGTACTTCCGAAAAGCCTCCCCTGTGCAAGGGGAGGTGCCGCACAGCGGCGGAGGGGTTGTAAACCATGCCTGATTTCCCGTTACCGGGCAATACTGTCAAGTCTCCAACCCCTCAGTCGGCCTTCCGGCCGCCAGCTCCCCTTGCACAGGGGAGCCTTCAGCAGCTGCTATTGGAAAATGGTTTTTAATCCTTTTCCTTGTTCACCGGGCCCCAGGCCGGTGAATAGGCCGTCCCGGCAGGGGTGGCCGCATATGGGTCCAGGGTTGAAAACCCTGGTCGGCGTCCACCGCGTCGAAACGGTGGGACTTTTCGCTTCCTTTTGGTCACAAAAGGAAGGACTGAACGGGTGCCAGCCGCTTGCCAAGAAGCAAGAGGCAAACCAACCCCACCGCCGCTGCGCGGCACCTCCCCGTTTGCATCCTTCCCGTTTCGTGGTATAATGGCCCACATGGGCCCGCGGGGCCGTCAAAATCCAGAAAAGTGGGAGAGATACGTTTTATGGCATCCCTGTTATTGCCGCTCATCTATCTGGCCTTCATCAGCCTGGGCCTGCCCGACGCCCTGCTGGGGTCCGCCTGGCCCAGCATGTACACCCAGATGGGGGCGGACCTGTCCTGGGCGGGCATCGTCTCCATGATCATCTCCGCCTGCACCATCCTGTCCAGCCTGGCCAGCGCCCGGCTCAACATCGCCCTGGGCACCGGCAAGGTCACCGCCTACAGCGTGCTGCTCACCGCCGTGGCCCTGCTGGGATTTTCCTTCAGCGGGCGGTTCTGGCAGCTCTGCCTGTGGGCCATCCCCTACGGCCTGGGCGCCGGCAGTGTGGACGCCGCCCTCAACAACTATGTGTCCCTCCACTATGAAAGCCGCCACATGAGCTGGCTGCACTGCATGTGGGGCGTGGGTGCCAGCATCGGGCCCATCATCATGGGCCGGGCCCTGGCCGGGGGCGCCTGGCAGGGCGGCTACCGCACCATCGCGGTGCTGCAGTTCGTGCTCACCGCCGTGCTGCTGTTCAGCCTGCGGTTGTGGAAAAGCCCCCGGCAGACCCTGGACGGCGCCGACTTCACCCCCCAACAGCGGTCCATCCCCGAACTGCTCCGCCTGCCCGGGGTGCGCCAGGTGGTGACCTGCTTCTTCTGCTACTGCGCCCTGGAAGCCACCGCCGGCATGTGGGCCGCCAGCTACTGCACCGTGGCCCGGGGCATCGACGCCGAAACCGCCGCTTCCTGGGCCAGCCTGTTCTATCTGGGCATCACGGTGGGCCGGGGCGTCTGCGGCTTCCTGACCATGAAAATCAACGACCAGAACATGATCCGCCTGGGCCAGGCGCTGATCGCGGCGGGCATTGTGCTGATCCTGGCGCCGCTGGGGCAGGGCACGCTGTTCGCGGGCCTGATCACGGTGGGCCTGGGCTGCGCGCCCATCTACCCCAGCATCATCCACGAAACGCCCATCAACTTTGGCCGCGAAGTCAGTATGTCGATGACCGGCCTGCAGATGGCCACCGCCTATGTGGGCAGCTGCCTGGTGCCGCCGCTGTTCGGCGTGCTGGCGCAGTATGTTGCGCCGGCGCTCTACCCGTGGTTCTTGGCGGCCATCCTGGTGCTGATGTTCGTCATGGCCGAAAGCCTGCACCGCCGCACGGCCCACCGCCGCGGCCTGCCGACCGAATAAAACCGGAAAGGGGAACACCATGGCCGCTACACTGTATTTTACCCGCCACGGCGAGACGATCTGGAACGCCGAAAACAAGATCTGCGGCGCGACCGATATCGCCCTGACCCCGCGCGGCCATGCCCAGGCCGAAGAACTGGGCCGCGCGCTGGCGCAGCAGGGCCTGCCGGTCGACCTGATCCTCACCTCGCCGCTGGTCCGCGCGCAGGATACCGCCCGCCACATCGCCGCCGCCACCGGCTGGCCGCTGCGGGCGGAACCGCGCCTGCGCGAACAAAACTTCGGCTGCTTTGAGGGTTCGGCCCGCAACGGCGCGGCATTCCGCGCGGCCAAGCTCTGCTTTGCGCAGGACTTTGGCGGCAGCGGCGAATCGATGTTCCGGGCCGCCGCGCGCGTCTACGCCCTGCTGGACGAACTGCGCGCCGGCGACAAGACCTGTTTGCTGGTGGCGCACAACGGCATCGCCCGCATCGTGCATTCCTATTTTAACGAGCTGAGCAACGAGGAATTCGCCGCTTTCGGCATCCGCAACTGCGAACTGCGGACCTATCATTTTTGAAACAAAGCGCCCCTGCGGCGGGATTTTCCGCCGCAGGGGCGCTTGGCGCGTACAGGGTCAGTTCAGTTTTTTGCCAAAGAATTCCAGCTCCGGCCGCAGCACGCCCATCAGTTCGTCGAACTGGTCGGGCGTCAGGCTCTGCGCGCCGTCGCTCTTGGCGCGGGCGGGGTCGTTGTGTACTTCGATCATCAGCCCGTCGGCCCCCACGGCCACGGCCGCCTTGGCCAGGGCCGGCACCATAAAGGCGATGCCCGCCGCGTGGCTGGGGTCCACGACCACCGGCAGGTGGGTCATGCTTTTCAGCATCGGCACGGCGGCCAGGTCCAGCGTGTTGCGCATACTCGGCTCAAAGGTGCGGATGCCCCGCTCGCACAGCACCACGTTGGGGTTGCCTTCGGCCATGATGTACTCGGCGCTCATCACCAGCTCCTCCAGCGTGTTGGCCAGCCCGCGCTTGAGCAGCACCGGCGTTTGGGTGCGGCCCACGGCCTTCAGCAGTTCAAAGTTCTGCATATTGCGCGCGCCGATCTGGATCATATCCACCCCGCGCTGCAAAAACAGCGGGATGTGCTCGCTGTTCATCAGCTCGGTCACAATGGGCTGCCCGGTGGCCGCGCGCGCGGCCGCCAGCAGGTCCAGCCCCTCGGCCCGCAGCCCCTGGAAACTGTAGGGGCTGGTGCGCGGCTTGAACGCCCCGCCGCGCAGGATCGAAGCCCCGGCCGCCTGTACGCGGCGGGCCACCAGCGTGATCTGCTCCGCGCTTTCCACGCTGCAGGGGCCGGCCATCACGGCGAACGCCCCGCCGCCGATCTTGTGCCCGCCGACCTCCACCACCGTATCGTCCGGGTGGAACTTGCGGTTGGCCTTTTTGTACGGTTCCGAAACGCGGCGGCAGGTCTTGACCACGGGGTTGGCCAGCACCCAGCTTTCGCTCACCGACTTGGTATCGCCGATCAGCCCCAGGATATGCGTATCGCTGCCCACCGAATCGTTGATCGTAAGGCCCATGCTTTGCAGTTCGCGGCAAAACGCCTGTACGGCCGCGGGGGCGGCGTTGTCTTTTAATACGATGATCATACTATTCCTCCACGCAGATAATGTGTGGCTATAGTTTAGCACTTTAATACGCTAAAGTCAACCCGCCTTTACAACGCGGCCGCCCCGCCGTATAATAGGGGCAGAAAACCGAACAAAGGAGAAACTTATGGGCAAAGAAGCCAAAACCAACGCCATGCGCCTGCTGGAGCGCGCCGGCATCGCCTATACCGCCCACGAATACCCCCACGCCGCGGGCGAAGCCGTGGATGGCGTCACGGTGGCCCGCCTGACCGGGCGCGACCCGGCCTGCGTGTTCAAGACCCTGGTCACCCAGGGGGCCGACCGCAATTATTATGTGTTCGTCATCCCGGTGGCGGCGGAGCTGGACCTGAAAAAGGCCGCCAGGGCCGCCGGGGTCAAAAGCGTCGCTATGCTGCACGTGGCCGATCTGCTCAAGGTCACCGGCTATGTGCGCGGCGGCTGCAGCCCCGTGGGCATGAAAAAGCAGTACAAGACCGTGTTTGACCAAAGCTGCCTGGCGCAGCCGGCGATCCTGGTCTCGGCCGGGCGCATCGGCACGCAGATCGAAGCCGCCCCGGCCGACCTTCTGGCGGCGGTGCGCGGCACGGCGGCGGCCATCACCCAGGATGCGGGGGCCGGCGCATGATGCGGCTGGATAAGTACCTGGCCGAGCGCCTGGGCCTGACCCGCAGCGAAAGCCGCCGCAAGATCGCCGCCGGCGCGGTGGCGGTGGACGGCGCGGTCTGCAGGCAGGCCGACGCCAAGCTGGACGAAAACGCCGCACAGGTCACGGTGGACGGCCGCCCGCTGGGCGGCGCCTACGAAAAATATGTGTACCTGATGCTCAACAAGCCCGCCGGGGTGGTCAGCGCCAGCCGCGATGCGCGCGAGGTGACGGTGGCCGACCTGGCCGCGGCCGCCTACCCGCGGCGGCAGCTGTTCCCGGCCGGCCGGCTGGACAAGACCAGCACCGGCTTTGTGCTGCTGACCGACGACGGGGCCTTTGCGCACGACATCCTGGCCCCGGCCCGCCATGTGGAAAAAACCTACCTTGTACGGCTGGACACGCCGCTCACCGCCGCCATGCAGGCCGGCTTTGCCGCCGGCGTCACGCTGGCGGACGGCACCCGCCTGGCCCCGGCCGCGGCCGAACCGGCAGGGGAGGACCCCTGCTGTGTGCGCGTTACGCTGCGCCAGGGCGTTTACCACCAGATCAAGCGGATGTTCGGCGTGTACGGCGCGGGGGTCGAAGCGCTGCACCGGCTGGCCATCGGCCCCGTAACGCTGGACCCGGCGCTGGCCCCCGGCGCCTGGCGGCCGCTGACCGCCGCGGAGCTGGCGGCGCTGCGCGCAGCGGGCGGCAAAACTTCCCGCTGATTTGTTCAAAAACCGTTCAAAAAGATGTTGTACAATGCGTACAGGGCTACGGCCCCGTGCGCATTTTTTCGTGCGCCGGCCCCGGCGCGGGCTTGCAAATTTCGCCCGCCTGCGTTACAATAAACTGATTGCCGCCCGTTCCTTTTTCTCTGCGGCGGCCAACCTTTTTGGATCCCACAGCGGGAGGTTTCTTGCATGAGAGTCGGCCTGGACATTGGTTCCACCACCATTAAATGCGTCGTGCTGGACGACGCCGGTCACATCGTCTATTCCACCTACGAGCGCCACTACAGCCATATTCTGGAAAAAGGCCAGGAGCTGCTGCGCCGCATTGCCGAGGACTACGTCCCCGGCGGCCGCGCGCTGCTGGCCATTTCGGGTTCGGCCGGCATGGGCCTGGCCGACAGCTGCCAGGTTCCCTTTGTACAGGAGGTGTTCGCCACCCGCGTGGCGGCCAACCGCCTGGCCCCCGGCACCGATTGCATCATCGAGCTGGGCGGCGAGGACGCCAAGATCCTGTTTTTGACAAACGGCACCGAGGTGCGCATGAACGGCTCCTGCGCCGGCGGCACCGGCGCGTTCATCGACCAGATGGCCACCCTGCTCAAAATGAGCGCCGACGAGATGGACAAGGCCGCCCAGGGCGCGCAGCGCACCTATACCATCGCTTCGCGCTGCGGCGTGTTTGCCAAAAGCGATGTGCAGCCGCTCATCAACCAGGGCGCGCAGGCGGGGGATATCGCCGCCTCCATCTACCAGGCGGTGGTAAACCAGACCATCGCCGGCCTGGCCCAGGGGCGGCCCATTCAGGGCAACGTGCTCTACCTGGGCGGGCCGCTGACCTTCTCCGCCGTGCTGCGCAAAAGCTTTGACGAAACGCTGCACCTGCACGGCACCTGCCCGGAAAACAGCCTTTTGTACGTGGCGTTGGGCGCGGCTTATTATGCCGACCAGGAATGCGACCTGCCCGCCGTCATCGACCGCCTGGGCCGCTACAGCGCCGCTGCCACCTATGTCAGCCTGCCGCCGCTGTTTGCCAGCAAGCAGGAATACGAGGACTTCCACGCCCGCCACATGAAAGCCGCCGTGCCCTATGCGCCGTTCGGCGCGCAGTGCGGGCCGGTGCATATCGGCATCGACTCCGGCTCCACCACCATCAAGCTGGCGGTCATCGACCAAAACGACAACATCCTGTTCACCAGCTACCAGCCCAACCTGGGCAACCCCATCCCGCTGGTGCGCAAGGTGTTGCTGGGGCTGTACCGCGACCACCCCGGCCTGCAGATCGCCCGCGGCACCGCCACCGGCTCCGGCGAGCAACGGGTCAGAAACGCCTTCCACTGCGACCGCGGCCTGGTCGAAACGGTGGCCCACTTTACCGCCGCCAAGCACTTTATGCCCAACGTGGACTTCATCATCGACATCGGCGGCCAGGACATGAAGTGCTTCAAGATCGAGGACGGCGCCATCAGCAACATCTTTTTGAACGAAGCCTGCTCCTCCGGCTGCGGGTCCTTCCTGCAGACCTTCGCCCAGGCGCTGGGGTATGATGTGAAGAAGTTCGCGGCCCTGGGCCTTTTTGCCGACCGCCCGGTGGACCTGGGCAGCCGCTGCACGGTCTTCATGAACTCCAGCGTCAAGCAGGCCCAGAAGGACGGCGCCACCATCGAGAACATCAGCGCCGGGCTGTCCATCTCGGTGGTCAAGAACGCGCTGTACAAGGTCATCCGCGCTTCCAGCCCCGAGGAGCTGGGCCGCAACATCGTGGTGCAGGGCGGCACCTTCTACAACGAAGCGGTGCTCCGCGCCTTTGAAAAGGAGATGGGGGTGGAGGTCATCCGCCCCGACATCGCCGGCCTGATGGGCGCCTACGGCGCCGCGCTCTTCGGCAAGGCCCACGCCCGGCCCGGCGCCCGCAGCACCGTGCTCACCCTGCCCGAGCTGGAAGCCTTCACCCAGAAGGTCAACACCGTCCAGTGCCAGGGCTGCGGCAACCACTGCCAGCTCACCGTCAACATCTTTGCCGACGGCAAGCGGCTCATCTCGGGCAACCGGTGCGCCAAGCCGGACACCGGCAAGGCCACCGACGAGGACCTGGACCTCTACGCCTACAAGCTGGGGCTGCTGCTGGACTACAAGCCCCAGAACCTGGAAAACAGCCGCGGCACCATCGGCCTGCCGCTGTGCCTGAACATGTATGAACTGCTGCCGTTCTGGCATACGCTGTTTACCAGGCTGGGCTTTACGGTCAAAACCAGCCCGGTGTCCAGCCGGGCCCTCTACCAGGAAGGCCAGGCCACCATCCCCAGCGACACCGCCTGCTTCCCGGCCAAGCTGGCCCACGGGCACATCGCCGAGCTGGTCAAGATGGGGGTGGACGCAGTCTTCTACCCCTGCATGAGCTACAACGTGGACGAACACCTGGGCGACAACCACTACAACTGCCCGGTGGTGGCCTACTACCCCGAGGTGCTCGCGGGCAACTGCCACGAACTGGCAAACACCACCTTCATCTACGACTACCTGAACCTGGCCCGCCGCAAGGACTTTACCAGGCGTTTCCCGGCGGTGCTGGACAAATACTTCCCCGGTTTGCCCCGCAAGGCGGTGGCGGCGGCCATCGACGCCGCCTATGCCGAGTACGCCCGCCACATGGAGCAGGTGCGCGCCAAGGGCGCCGAGATCATCGCCCGCGCCCGCGCCGAGGGCCGCCGCATCATCGTGCTGGCCGGCCGCCCCTACCATGTGGACCCGGAGGTCAACCACGGCATTGACAAGCTCATCGTCCGCCAGGGGGCGGCCGTCGTCACCGAGGACGCGGTCAGCCATCTGGTGGAGCGATTCCCCACCTCGGTGCTCAACCAGTGGACCTACCACAGCCGGCTGTATGCGGCGGCCAAATACTGCACCACCCAGCCGGATATGGACCTGGTGCAGCTGGTTTCCTTCGGCTGCGGGCTGGACGCCATCACCACCGACGAGACCCGGGAGATCCTGCAGGAAGGCGGCAAGCTGTACACCCAGCTCAAGATCGACGAGATCACCAACCTGGGCGCCGTGAACATCCGGCTGCGCAGCCTCTTTGCCGCGCTGGAAGAGCGCAGGGAAGAGGCCGAAAAACGGAGGAACTGACCCCTATGGAATACATGACCCCCAATTTCACCAAAGACATGATCAAGACCCACAAGATCCTGATCCCCAACATGGCCGTGACCCAGTTCCGCCTGATGGCCGCCGCGCTGGAGTGCGAGGGCTACAATGTGGAGGTGCTGGGCAACTGCGGCAGCGAGGTGGCCCAGCTGGGGCTGAAATACGTTCACAACGACACCTGCTACCCGGCGCTGCTGGTCATCGGCCAGTTTATCGACGCGCTGAACAGCGGCAAGTATGACCTGGACCACACCGCCCTGCTCATCACCCAGACCGGCGGCGGCTGCCGGGCTTCCAACTACATCAAGCTGCTGCGCAAGGCGCTGGTCAAGTCCGGCTACGGCAACATCCCGGTGGCCTCGCTGAACTTCTCGGGGCTGGAAAAGGGCAGCGGCCTGCCCATCACCCTGCCGCTGCTGCGCAAGGTCATTGCCAGCATCTTTTATGGCGACATGCTCTGCGCGCTGCGCAGCCAGGTCAAACCCTATGAGGACCACCCCGGCGCCGCCGACGCCGCCACCGAGCGCTGGGTCGCCGAGATCCAGTCCTGGATGCGGGAAAACCGCAACTTCAGCGCCCACGATATGAAGCGCCAGTTCCCGGTGATCGCGGCGGACTATGCCAGGATCCCCCGCACCGTGACCCCCAAGGTCAAGGTGGGGGTCGTGGGCGAGATCTATGTGAAATACTCCCCCCTTGGCAACAACGACCTGGAAAAGTTCCTGGAAAGCCAGGACTGCGAGGTCAACCTGCCCGGCCTGATGGGCTTTGTGGAGTACTGCATCGCCAACCAGACGCTGGACGTGGAGCTGTACGGCGGCAGCAAGCTGGTGGCCGGCGGGGCGGATATGCTGCTGTCCTGGCTGGATTCCATCGGGGAAAGCTGCAACGAGGCCATGCGCAAAAACGGCTTCTATGCGCCGGGTTCCTTCCGGGAACTGATGAAAAAGCCCGAGGGCATCATCTCGCTGGGTGCCAAAATGGGGGAGGGCTGGCTGCTCACCGCCGAAATGATCGAGCTGGTGGAGGGCGGCTACCCCAACATCGTCTGCGCCCAGCCCTTCGGCTGCCTGCCCAACCACATCGTGGGCAAGGGGATGATCAACAAGATCCGCGCCCTGCACCCCGAAGCCAAC
>CALWNS010000037.1 GCA_944382805.1 uncultured Gemmiger sp.
ACTGCTCGCCGTTTTGGATGATGCCGTTGTTGATGATCGCGCCGTTGTCCACTTCCAGCACGGTGGCGCGCACTTTTTCGGCGTCCTGGTAGATCAGCGCGCCCTCGAACCCGGTGGGCAGCAGCAAAAGCAGCACCGTCAGCGCGATGCCGGGCGCCAGCACCCGCCACGAGGCGGTCTGCGGCCCCCACAGTTTACGGAACAGGTTCAGGATCGTTTTGCGCATGGGCAGGGGTCTCCTTTTGTGATGTTTTTTGGGGGAAAGGTGCGGCGGGCGAAACCGCCCGGGCCAAACCCTTTCCCCTACACGCATGGGCGGCGCCCCGCAGGGAGCGCCGCCCATCGGTTTTTTGTTTTTACCGCGTCCGGGGGAGGGCTTTTCAGGCCACGCCGGTCAGTTCGGCAAGGTTGAAGTAGATGTCGGTGTTGTCGTAGTAGCCCTCGAACAGCTCCTGGCCGGCGCCCATGGCGAACACGGCCACGGGCAGGCCGGTGTGGCTGTAGCTGCTGAAGTCGATGCCCGACTTATTGTTGAGGATGTGGGTGATGGTGACGCTGAGCGGCTCGTAGCTGCCGTACAGGATGTACTCCTCCTGGGTCAGCTCGGTGTCGTCGGTCTTGGTCATGGTCATATCATAGGCGTCCCGCAGCAGGCCCAGCTCGTACTCGGTCATGACCAAACTGCCGGAGGTCACGCCGGACGGGTGGCTGTCGGCACTGTCGGTCACAACGCCGTCCTCGGCCGCCTGGCCGGCGGCTTCCTCGGTCACCAGGCCGAACAGCTCGGCCACGTCGGCCAGCACTTCTTCAAAGCCGGTGCCGTTCTCTTTGTAGGCGGCGACGTAGTCCTCATCGTACTTGGCGTAGCTGATCTTCTGGTTGGCCAGGTTCTGCAGGAAGGTGTCGTAGTTGGTGCCGGCATAGCCGATGGTCAGGCCGCCGGTCTCGTGGTCGCCGGTCACCAGGATCAGCGTCTCGTCGGGGTGCTCGTTATAGAAGGCGATGGCCTCCTCGACCGCGTCGGACAGGGCCTTGGTGTCGCCCAGGGTGGAGCCGGCGTCGTTGGCGTGGCAGGCCCAGTCGATCTTGCCGCCCTCGACCATCATAAAGAAGCCGGTTTCGTTGTCCAGCAGTTCGATGCCCTGCGCCACGTAGTCGGACAGCGCCCAGGTGCCCTCCTCGCGGTCCAGCTCATAGGGGATGGAGTCGCCGTCGGCCAGCTGCTCGCTGATGACGACGGCGGGGCCGGCGCCGGCGGCCAGGGCTTCGGCCTCGGCCTGGGTCTTGACGACGGTGTACCCGGCGTCGGCGGCCAGTTCGTACAGGTCGTCCTGGTCGCCCTCGGCGCCGGTGGGCTGCAGCAGCGCGCCGCCCGCAAAGTAATCAAACCCGCTTTCGATCATTTCCAGGCCGATCTCGTAGTAGCTGTTGCGGCTGACCTGGTGGCAGTAGAACGCCGCCGGGGTGGCGTGGTTGAGGTTGACGCTGGAGATAACGCCGATCTTGTAGCCCAGCTGATCCTTGAGCTGTTCGGCAATGGTCTCATAGGCCACGGTGCCGGTCTCGTCCATGTTGATGGTGCCGCTGTAGGTCTTGTGGCCGGTGGAGATGGAGGTGGCGGTGGAGGCCGAGTCCGGGCAGAAGCTGGTGCTGTCGTAGGTCTGGGCGCTGCCGGCCACGGGGAAATCGACAAAGCTCAGCGCGTCCTCGTGCTGCAAAACAGCGCCGTCGCCGCCCATGCTGGTGCCGTTTTCCAGCGCGGACAGGTAGTAGTTGGTGCTTTGGATCTGGGGGTAGCTCATGCCGTCGCCAATGAACAGGAAAATGTACTTGGGCGTGCCGGTCCCGGCCGCTTCGGCGGCCGGGGCTTCCGTAGCCGCGGCGGGGGCCGCGGTGCTTTCGCCGGCAGCGCTGCCGGCGCCGCCCGCCGTGCTGCCGCAGGCCGCCAGGCTCAGCGAAAGGGAGGCCGCGCCCAGCAGGGCCACGGCGCGCTTGGTCAGGTTCTTCATGTTGGTTTCCACTCCTTGTTTCTGCATCCGTTTGTGGCGGTGTGCCGCCGGGCCGGGGAAGCCCCGGCGCCCCTGCGGCAAGTCTTATTATAAGCGCCCCGCCCGCACGGCGAAACCATGCCGCGGTATGGTTTTGGTAAAACTTTGTTAAGGAAACCGCCCCCGCCCCGCGCCAAAATTTTACAAAAGCCGCGCGGCGTCCCCCGTTTCGTTTTGATTTTCCCGGGGCGCCGCGCAGGCCAAAATTTTGCGCCGGGCATACAAAAGGCCCCCTTGTCAAAGGGGGCTGGCTGCGGGCGGCAGCCCGCAGACTGGGGGATTGCGTTTGGGTAAACTGCCGTTTATCAAAGGCAGTTCAAGGGTACGCAATCCCTCCGACCTCGCCTGCGGCTCGGCCACCTCCCTTTGACAAGGGAGGCAAAGAGCGAGGCAGCCTGCCACCTCCCTTTGACAAGGGAGGCGATCGGCGGCCAATATCCGCGCTTTATTTCCCCTGCCCGGCCTGCCGCAGGTAGCGCCGGCAGAAGATATACGGCGCGGCGGCCCCCGCGATATAGGAGAGCGGCCAGCCCAGCCATACCACGTCCAGGCTGTGCAGCGCCCACGCGCCCAGGGCCACCGCGCCCACCTTGGCCGCCAGCTGCATCAGGCCGCCGGCCAGCGCCTGGCCGGGGCGGTCCACGCCGCGCAGCGTCTGCTGGTATACGCCCATCACGCCGTACAAAAAGCCCGGCACGGCGGTGATCAGCAGGTAGCGCTGCACCACGGCCGCCAGTTCGGGCGAAGGTTCGGCCAGGAACAGCCCAGCCAGCGCGCGGCCGCCAAAGATCAGCACGGCCGCCAGCACGCCGCTGAACACAAGGCACAGCGCCAGCGCCGCGCGTATGCCCCGGCGGATGCGCTCCGGCTTGCGCGCGCCGTGGTTCTGCCCCGCGTATACCGAAAGCGAGGACGCCACCGTCTCCACCGGCATCAGCGCCAGCGTGCCGATGCGCCCGGCGGCCGTGTAGGCGGCCATGACCGTCTCGCCAAAGGCGTTCACGCCGCTCTGCGCCACCAGGTTGCTCAGATTGTTGAACGCCGATTGCAGCGCAATGGGCAGCGCCAGTTTGGCAATGCGGCCAAACAGCGCCCTGTCCAGCCGCAGGTCGGCCCGCGTGGGGCGCGCCTGCGGGTAGCGCCGCCACAAAAGCGCCGCCGCAAACACGGCCGAAAGCGCCTGCGCCAGCGCGGTGGCCCAGGCCGTGCCGGCCACGCCCCAATGGAACACGGCCACGAACAGAACGTCCAGCCCCACGTTGCCCAGCGCGGCCACCAGCAGGCAGTACAGCGCGGTGCGGCTGTCGCCCATGCCGCGGAACACGCTGGAAAACAGGTAGTAAAACAGCGGGCACAGTGTGGTCAAAAAGTTGATGCGCAGGTAGGCCGCGGCGTCGCGCAGCGGGCCTGCCGGCGTGCCCATCCAGCGCAGGATCGGCTCGGCCGCCGCCATGCCCGCCGCCGCCAGCACCGCCGCGATGGCCAGCCCCAGGTACAGGCTGTTCACCAGCGCCCGGCGTATGCCGGCGTAGTCCCGCCGGCCGAACGCCTGGCTGATCAGCACCCCCACGCCGATGTTGATGCCGATCATCAGCGCGGCCAGCAGCATGACCACCGGCGCGGTGCAGCCCACCGCCGCCAGCGCGGTCTGGCCCAGATAGCGGCCCACCACCACGCTGTCGGTGACCGAATACAGCTGGTGCAGAAGGTTGCCGGCCAGCGTGGGCAGCGTAAACGCAAGCAGCAGCCGCAGCGGCTTGCCGGCGGTCATATCGAGCGAACGGGACATAACGGGGCCTCCCTTTGGTAAAAATAAGATCCCCCGGGCGCCGCACAAAGCTCCCCGTTGGCAGGGGGGTCCCTGTGTGCGGCATCCCGGGGGATGCGGTATGCGGTTTGTATGCAAAAAGTATAGCACCCGGCGCGCCCCGCCGTCAAGCTTCGCGCAGCTGTTTGCGGTACTGGCTGGGGGTGCAGCCCTTTTCCTTGCGGAACACCTTGGTGAAATAGTTCCAGTCCGGTATGCCCACATAGTTGGCGATCTCCCGCACCGTCATGCCGGTGCGCTCCAGCATCTGGCAGGCCACGTCCACCCGGCGGGCCATGACGTAGGCCCCCAGCGAAACGCCCACCTCCTCCTTAAAGCGGCGGGAGATATACCCGGCCGAAAAGTTCACCGCGCGGGCGATGGCCTCCGGCGAAAGGTCCTGGCTCAGGTTCAGCTGGATGTACTGGATCACCTTGCGCACGTTGGCGCTGTAGCCCTGGGTGGCCTGGTCGCGGCACAGCCGGCAGTAGGCGCGGTCCATCTCGTCAAACATGGCGTCGATCTAGCGGGCGGTGGTACACAGTTCCAGCTTTTTGGCAAACCGCTCGCTGATCTCGTCGCACAGCAGCGGGTGTACGCCCACGCCCTGCGCCGCTTTGCGGAACAGCGTGTTGGTGGAAAACGCCAGCGTGCGCCGCGCCAGCAGCCGGTCCTGCAACCGGCGGTCCATGCCGGTCAGGGTAAAAAAGTGGTTCTCAGCCGCGGCGCGCTCCTCGTCGCCGCTGGTGATAGCCTCCAGCAGAGCCTGTTCGTGGGCGTACACTTCCTCGATGCGGCGGGCGCGGTCGTTGATGTCCTCCAGCGGGATGACCGGCACCTCCCGGTCGTTGGAATGGTCCTTTTCGATCACCGGCGGGTCGGTGATGCCGTAGGCCGAACGCAGGATGTTCTGCGCCACCGGCAAAACGGCCGAGCGGGAGATATTGTCCGGGATGCGGCGGAACAGGTAGTTCAGCGCGCGCACTTCGTTTATGGTCAGGCCGTTTTCGGGGCCAAGGGCGGCCAGGCGCTCGTCGGTGATGGGCTGGTAGCTGAACGGGCCGATGACGTAAAAGCCCTCGCTGTCCGGCGCGGCGCGCAGCAGCACCACATCCAGGTAAAACGGGTCGCGCACTACCGTGATCTCGCCAAATTTCAGCCGCTTGATCAGCGCGCGCATCTGGTTATACAGTTGTTCGGAATGTTCCAGCTGCGTGCGCAGCCCCAGGTCCACGCGGGTAAAATCGTCGTCGGTATCGGCAAAATATTGCAGCGAAAGCCCCCACGATTCCCGCAGCACGTTGCGCAGCAGGTCGAACGCAGTCTGATTCAGCATACCTTACAAACCTCCACGGGTCAGCCTTGTATATGTTGCACAATAGCCATTTTCACAGGCAGTTTCTTTTGTCCATATTATACCGCAAATTTCTATGTTTGTGTTAAAATCGTTCTATTTTTTTAATGTCAATTTCACTACAATAAAGATAACGACACAGGGGGCGGCGGGCGCGGCCGGCCCGCCCCACGGCTGTGCGGCATGGCGGGGGCGGCAGGACGGCCGTCCCCCGGGAAAAGGAGGTATGAATATGCCAAACAAAGGCGAAGTTGTGCTGGAAGTCAAAGATATGTGCAAATACTTTGGCGTCACGGTCGCGCTCGACCATGTCAACTTCACCCTCAAGTCCGGCGAAGTCCGCGGCCTGATCGGCGAAAACGGCAGCGGCAAGTCTACGGTGTCCTCCATCGCGGCCGGTATGCAGAAGGCTTCCAGCGGCGAGATGTTCTATCTCGGCAAACCCTGGGCGCCCTCCACGGCGCTGGAAGCGCAGAAAGAGGGCATCTGCATGATCGTGCAGGAGGCGGGCACCATCCCCAGCATCCCGGTGGCGGATAACATCTTCCTCGGCCACGAGGATCTGTTCTCCTTTGGCCCGTTCGTCAACCACCCCAAAATGGTGGCGGCGGCGCAGGCCCTGCTGGATGAACTGGGCATCGGGATCGACGCTTCGGTCGTGACCGGGCGGCTCGACTTGCAGCAGTGCAAGCTGATCGAGATCGCCAAGGCCATGTACTGGAAGCCCAAGATCCTGGTGGTGGACGAAACGACCACCGCCCTTTCTCAGACCGGGCGCGAACTGCTGTACAAGCTCATGCGCCGCCTGGCCGACGAGGGCGGCAGCGTGATGTTCATCAGCCACGACCTGGACGAGATGATGACCCAGTGCGACGCCGTGACGGTGCTGCGTGACGGCCACATCATCGGTTCGCTGAACAAAGACGAATTTGACGGCGACGTGATGAAAAAGATGATGGTCGGCCGCGAGGTCAAAGGCGACTACTACCGCAGCGATATGGACCCCTATGGCGAGGAGGTCGTGCTGAAGGCCGACTGCATCACCACCCGGCGGGACCTGCTGTGCTTTGACCTGGAGCTGCACAAGGGCGAGATCCTGGGCATCGGCGGCCTTTCGGAGTGCGGTATGCACACGGTGGGCAAGGCGCTGTTCGGCTACGAAAAGATCCTGGACGGCCGGGTGACCGTCGGGCCGCAGCACACGGTGGTGAAGGACGTCGAGACCGCCATCAAAAACGGCATGGCCTACACGTCCAAGGACCGCGACCACGAATCGGTCGGCCTGCCCGGCTCCATCCGCGACAACATCGCATCCACCGGCTACATCAAAAACCTGCTTGTCGGGCCGATCATTTCGTTCAAGAAAGAAAAGGCCTATGTCGAAAAGGAGATCACCGACCTGAGCTTAAAATGCGCCAGCCAGTACCACAGCGTCAACACGCTGTCCGGCGGCAACAAGCAGAAGGTCGTGTTCGGCAAGTGGATCGGCGGCGACGCCGACATCCTGATCCTGGACTGCCCGACCCGCGGCATCGACATCGGCGTAAAGGCTTCGATGTACCAGCTCATCTACAAGATGAAAAAGGAGGGCCGCTCCATCGTGCTGATCAGCGAGGAACTGCCCGAGCTGATCGGTATGTCCGACCGCATCCTCATCATGAAGGACGGCCAGGTCACGCACGAAGCCATGCGCGCCGACCACCCGACCGAGCATGACCTGATCGAGTACATGATCTGAAAGGAGGAGGCTGTTTATGCAATCGACCCTGTTAAAAGTCAAGGAAAGCCGCTGGACCAGCCGCCTGCTTTCCCCCATCATCCTGGTTTTGCTCATTCTGGTGTTCGCCATTGCCACCGGCGGCCGCTTCAGCAACCCGCGCAACCTGAAAATGATCCTGGAACAGGCGCTGGTCGTGGGCACGGTGGCCACCGGCGCGGTGTTCATCTTCGCCACCGGCAACGTCAACATCTCGATGGGCGCCACCACCGCCCTGGTCACCACCATCGCGGCCAAGGCCTATATGGCCACCGAGTCGGTGCCGGTCATGTTTCTGGTGGCGCTGGTCGCCGGCGTCATCATCATGGGCCTGACCGCCCTGCTCAGCACCTGGCTGGACGTGCGCGTGCTGTACGTCACCGTCGTTATGATGACGCTGCTCTCCTCCATCCAGATGTCCATCCTGGGTTCCGCCAACATCCAGCTGCCGTATGACATGACCAGCGGCATGGGCGACGCCAATGTCCCGCTGATTTTGTTCATCGTGTTCTTTATCATCGCCACGGTGCTGTTCCACTTTACGGCGCTGGGCCGCAAGCTGCGCTACATCGGCATCAACGATGTCTGCGCCGAGCTGACCGGCTTCAAGCGCAGCCGTTACCTGCTCATCGCCTTCCTGGTCGCGGGCGTTGGCGTCGGGTTCGGCGCGCTGTCCACCATCGTGCGCAACGGCACCATCACCACCGACACCTGCTCCACGCTGAACATGGACTGTATGCTGGCCATCGTGCTGGGCGGTATGTCCTGCTTCGGCGGCAGCCGGTCCAACACCTACTCCGCCATCGTGGGCGCCGTCATGGTCACGGTGCTTAACAACGGCCTGCTGATGCTGGGCGTTTCCAACACCATTTTGCAGGCGGTGCGCGGCGTTGTGTTCATCATCCTGGTCTGCGCAAGCCAGACCCGCCCGCAGGGCCTGCCCAGCCGCGACGGCTGAGCCACCCGCAGTACTTTTGCACAAACGCAAACACAAAATAAAAAACAAAGGAGATTTTCACCTATGAAAAAGCGTATGCTCACCTCCGCGGTCGCCATGCTGACCGCCGCCTCCATGCTGGCCGCCTGCGGCGCCACCGGCAGCGAATCCGCCGCCGAGACCGAGAGCGACACCTCCTCGGCCGCCACCGAAGAAGCCACCGGCGAAGAAGCCGCCGCCACCGGCGAGTTTGAGCCGATGACCATCGCCTACGCCACCAACGCCACCGATGAAGTGTTCGCCACCATGAAGGACGCGTTCGACAACGTCATCGGCCCCGCGCTGAACATCGAGTTCACCTACTCCGAGCCCCTCAGCGACACCGGCGCGCTGACTACCTTTATCGAAAACTCCTACGCCGCCGGCGCGGACGCCGTCATCACCAACCTGTCCTCCTCCATCGACCAGGCGGCCGGCGTGTGCGAGGATCTGGGCCTGTACTTTGTGGGCATTTCCTCTTCGGATGCGGTCGAGAACGCCGACCTGCCGCACTACCTGTCGGTGGCCGGCGCTTCGGCTGAAGGCTACGGCGAATCCTACGCCAGCGTCATCAAGGACGTGATCGGTGATGACGGCGAAGAGCACGGCATCCTGATCCTGTCCGGCGCGGCCGCTTACGGCGCCACCAGCTTTATCGAGGGCACCGCCGGCTCGCTGCGCGCGCTGGAGGAAGTGTACGGCCTGACCTACACCGAGGACATCGACACCCTGGCCACCACCGCCACCCAGATCGATGCCGAGAACGACAAGGGCATCAAGATCACCATCTTCCCCGGTATGGCCGACCTGGCCACCAACGTAAGCCCGCTGCTGCAGACCGGCGAATATGACGTCGTGGTCGGCACCACCAACATCTACGACTCGCTGGGCGTGGCTGTCAACGAGGTGGAGGAAGCGCTTGATATGGACATCAAGTTCATCACCCGCGCCACCTTCAACGACGCCATCTCCGCCGCCTTCAACGGCACCGACTCCCAGGGCAGCCCCGTCATCGACGGCATGGTCTGCAACGGCACCTACGAGAACGTGTCCGCCGTCATCATGCTGCGCAACGCCTTTGACGGCAACGTGGACAATATGCGCGACTCCGACGGCACCTGCAGCCGCGTGCCCGGCATGATCCCCCTGGCCATCAGCAGCGTGGAGGACTATAACACCCTGTCCAGCGCGGATATCCCCTACTCCTTTGTGACTACCGAGGATATTCTCTCCCTGTGCGGCGCGGACGTGACCTGGCAGGACATCGATGAATTCGGCGCCAGCCTGACCACCGAGAACATCGTCGCCAAGTTCAGCGCGTAATGCCCCCCGCCCCCTCTGATACGAAACGGAGGAATCTGACATGAAACAACAGAACAAGGCCGTCAAGCTGCTCAAAAGCGTGGTGGCTACGGTGGCCCTGCCGCTGGCCGTGTGGGCCATCATGGAGGTCATTGCCGTTGTGTTCACCGGCTCGCACGTCATCAGCTCCAACCTGGACGTGCGCAACCTGATCCGCTCGGCCGGCATCTCGGCCGCCATCGCGTTCGCCCTTTCCATGAACATCACCAGCGGCCGTATGGACCTTTCGCTCGGTTCCCAGCGCGTGGCCGCCACCATCCTGGGCGGCGTTGTGGCCGAAGCCCTGGGCCTGGGCGGCGTGTGGGTGCTGATCTTTGCGCTGGTCTTTGGCACCGTCCTGGGCGCGGTCGTGGGCGTGCTTTACGTCACGCTGCGCATCCCGCCCATGGTGCTGGGCATCGGCATGGCCTGCATTTATGAATGCTTCGGCTTTGCCGCCACCGACGGCGTGGGCCTGCGCCTGGTCGGCACCGAGGGCGTGGACCTTTTGAGCAACATGAACTTTACCATCGTGGTGGTGCTGATCATCCTGGTGGCCATGCTCATCCTGATGACCTACACCAAGTTCAGCTACAAGTTCCGCGCCGTGCGCGGCTCGCAGCAAATCGCCCGCAACTCCGGCATCAACATCTTTGTCAACGTCGCGCTGTGCTACCTGGTGGCCGGCCTGGTCGTTTCGGCCTCCGGCGTGCTGGACGCCGCGTTTGCCGGCTCGATGGCCGCCTCCATGGGCCTGACCAGCAACGGCTCGGTCATGCAGAATATGTTCCCCATGATGATCGGCTGCAACTTCCTTTCCAAGTATGTCAACCAGTCGGTCGGCATCGTGTCCGCCGCGGTGGCCGTGCGCATCATGACCATGGGGCTCAACTGCTTTAATATGTCCGAGGCCATGAGCAACAGCATCAATATGTTCCTGTTCATCGCCTACCTGGTCTGGCAGTCCAACGCCTGGAAGCTCGACCGTATGCGCGCCGACAAAAAGCGCATTGCCGAAGCCAAAGCCTTTAAGGCAGCGCGCGCGGCCGCCTGAACCCATTAGCGATTCCCGGAACTATCTCCTTTCCCAACGCAGCCGCATCCTGCGGGGAAACGCGGGGCGGCGCTGTGCCGCCCCGCGTTTTTTGCGGCACGCAGACCCGCAGCCCGGAATACAGTCATACCGTAAAGAAAAGAAGAAGGAGGCTCGCTTATGCGAACAGTCCTGCCCCTGCAAAACGGCTGGCAGTTTGCCCGCCTGCCGCAGCCGGACGCGGCCCCGCCGGCCGCGCAGACGCTTGCGTGGCAAAGCGTGGCGCTGCCGCATATCTGGAACCGGGACGACCCGGCCGCCGCCGGCTGCGTGTGCTACCGCTGCGAGTTTGCGGCCGACCCCGCCTGGCAGGGCGGCTGCGCCTACCTGGCGTTTGACGCCGTGTGCGGCGCGGCGCGCGTGTTTTTGAACGGCCGCCTGCTGGGCGAACACCGCGGCAGCTACGCCCGGTTTGTGCTGCCGGCGCCCCTGGCCGCGCGCAACGTGCTGGAAATTTTGGCCGACAACACCCGCTACGAGGACATCAACCCCCTGACCGGCGACTTTACCTATTGGGGCGGCGTGGCGCGCCCGGTCAGCCTGCTGGTGCTGCCCGCCGCCCACTTTGACCCCAGTTATTATGGCGCGCCGGGGCTTGCGATCCTGCGCGCGGGCGCAGACGGCGTTTTGCAGGTAAATGCCCGGCTGAAAAACGCCGCCGGCTGCACCGTGCGCTATACCGTCACGGACGCCGCCGGCGCCCCCGTGGCCGAAGCCGAAGCCCCCGCCGATTCGCCCGCCGCCGCCCTGGCGGTGGCCGCCCCCCGCCTGTGGAACGGCACGGCCGACCCCTACCTGTACCGCTGCACGGCCCGCCTGTTGCGCGGCGGCGCGGTGCTGGACGAGGAGGCGCTGGCGTTCGGCTTCCGCGATATAGCGCTGGACGCCGAAAAGGGCTTTTTGCTCAACGGCCGGCCGCTGCGCCTGAACGGCGTGGCCCGCCACCACGACCGCGAGGGCGCGGCCTGCGCGCTGACCGAAGAACAGATCCGCCAGGATTTTGCCATCCTGCGGGACATCGGGGCCAACGCGGTGCGGCTTTCCCACTACCAGCACCCGCAGCTCGTATACGACCTGTGCGACCAGGCGGGTCTGGCGGCCTGGGCCGAGATCCCCATGCTGGCCATGCCGCAGGGCAATACCGCCGTGTACGAAAACGCCCGCTCCCAGCTCACCGAGCTGATTTTGCAAAACCGGCACCACCCGGCCATCTGCTTTTGGGGCGTGCAGAACGAGATCGCCATGATGGGCGAATACCTGGGTATGTACGCCCAGGTCAAAGCGCTGCACGCCCTGGCCAAAAGCCTGGACCCCGGCCGCCTGACCGGCGCAGCCAACCTGTACAGCGTAAAAAACAACAGCCAGCTGAACTTTTTGACCGACGCCGTCGGCTACAACATCTATTTTGGCTGGTATTACGGCGAACTGGCGGACTACGCGCCGTTTTTTGCCAAATTCCATGCCGAAAACCCCGGCGTGCCCCTGGGCGTGACCGAATACGGCGTGGACTGCAACCCGCAGTACCACAGCGACGCCCCCGAATGCAAGGATTATACCGAGGAGTTCCAGTGCCTTTTCCACGAAAAAGCCTACGCCGCCATGCAGGCGGACCGGCGGCTGTGGGGCACCTTTGTGTGGAACCTGTTCGATTTTTCCAGCGCCATCCGGGACGAAGGCGGCGTCAAGGCCCGCAACCTCAAGGGCCTGGTCAGCTGGGACCGCAGCTTAAAAAAAGACGCCTACTATTATTACAAAGCCCAGTGGAGCGCCGCGCCGTTCGTACACCTGTGCGGCCGCCGGTACCAGAGCCGCTGCGCACAGACCGTCACGGTCAAAGCCTACTCCAACCAGCCGGCGGTGGCGCTGTATGTAAACGGCCGCCTGTTTGCCGAAACGGCGGGCCAAAACGGCGTGTTCGCCTTTGCCGGCGTGCCGCTGGGCGCGGATACCTGCCTGGAAGCCCGCGCCGACAGCGCGCGCGATTCCATGGTGCTGCGCCGCGTGAGCGAGGCGGACAAGCGCTACACCTACCCCAAAAAGGGCCAGGGCAACCGCGTGACCAACTGGTTCAAGCAGCAGCCGGCCGAAGTCGACCTGTTCCCGGCGGGGCGGTATTCCATCAGCGACAAGATGGGCGACCTGCTGGCCAACCAAGAGACCGCCGCCATTTTGCAGGAGCTGCTGCCCGCCATTGCCGGCGACCCGCGCGCGCGCAAAATGGGCGGCATGACGCTGATGCGCATCCTGGACTATAACGCCGACGCCGTCAGCGAGGAACAGGCCCTGGCCGTGAACGCCCGGCTGAACCGGGTGGAAAAATAGGAGTGCGTTTGCCTTTTGCCGATAGCAATTCAAAGTAGCGACATCCCGGAGGCCTGCCGCCTCCCTTTGACAGGGGAGGCACAGAGGAAAGGAGGTTTTATATGCCAAAACACCCCCACATCATCATTTTTAACCCGGACGAAATGCGCTGGGACACCATGGGCCACATGGGCAACCCGGCGGCGTGTACGCCGTTCTTGGACGGATTTGCCAAAACCGAGGCGGTCTCGTTTGCCAATGCCTACTGCCAGAACCCGGTCTGCGTGCCCAGCCGGTGCAGCTTTTTTACCGGGCTGTACCCCCATGTACACGGCCACCGCACCATGAGCTACCTGCTGCACCCCGGCGAGGAAACGCTGTTCACCGAGCTGAAAGCCGCCGGTTACAGCGTGTGGATGAACGACCGCAACGACCTGTGCGCCGCGCAGGAACCCGGCTGGGTCGAAGCCCAGGCCGATACCGTCTACAGCGCCGCCGGCCCCGCCGCGCCCGGCCCGCTGAACAAAGCGCAGCGCGGTGAGCCGGGCGGGCCGTACTACTACTCCCACTTTGAGGGGCAGCTTGGCCTGGACGCGCAGGGCCGCAACTACAGCCGGGACGACCAGGCCGTGGACGCCGCCATCGCGCGCATCGGGCAGTGGAAGCCCGGCGACGCGCCGCTGTGCGTGTTTTTGGGCCTTTTGTACCCGCACGTGCCCTATGAGGTCGAAGAACCGTATTTTTCGGCCATAGACCGGCGCAAGCTGCTGCCCCGCACCCGGTGGGAAAACTGCCGCGGCAAAAGCCGTATGCTGGAAATGATCCGCCACTACCAGAACATGGAGGCGCTGACCGAGCCGGAATGGGACGAGCTGCGCGCGGTCTACCTGGGGATGTGCGCCAAGGTGGACGCCCAGTTCGCCCGCCTGTGCGGCGCGCTGCGGCAGGCCGGCATCTATGACGACTGCGCGATCTTTTTCCTGTCCGACCACGGCGATTTTGCCGGCGACTACGGCCTGGACGAAAAGGCGCAGAACGCCTTTGAGGACTGCCTGACCCGCGTGCCGCTGCTGATAAAGCCGCCCAAGGGCACGCCGCTGGACCCCGGCGTGAGCGAAAGCCTGGTGGAGCTGGTCGATTTTTACGCCACTGCCATGGACCTGGCCGGCGTGCGCCCCGGCCGCACCCACTTTGGCCGCAGCCTGCGCCCCGTGCTGGCCGACCGCGCCGCCGCCGTGCGCAGCGTGGTCTTTTGCGAGGGCGGCCGCCTGCCCGGCGAGACCCAGTGCGACGAATACCACCAGGAAAACGGCGGCACGGCGCAGGAAACCGACGTCTACTGGCCCAAAAAGATGGCCCAGGCCGACGACGAGGCCCACGCCAAGGCCACGATGGCGCGCGATAGGCGGTTCAAGTACATCCGTCGCAGCGCCGGCCGCGACGAGCTGTACGATTTGGACGACGACCCGCGCGAGACCGAAAACCGCATTGACGACCCCGTGCTGGCCCCGGTGCGCGACCGCCTGCGCGGCGAAATGCTGGACTGGCTGCAAACCACCGCCGACGTGGTGCCCCCGCAGTTCGACCGCCGCATGACCGACGGCTGCCTGTTTTCCATGGTGCGCCACCTGATCCCCGCCGGCCGCGAGGAGGAGGTGCGGGCCGTCATCCGCGGCGGCATCGGCATCGGCGCGCTGTTCGGCTACTGCATGGAGCTGAACAAACAGGCCGGGCAAAAACCCGAATGACCCCCACACATCACACCCAGGAGGTATACGACTATGGTCGATCTGAAAGCAAAACCGTTTTATCTCAACGAGGAACAGATCCAATGGGTCGAGGACACCATCGCCCACATGACGCTGGACGAAAAACTCGGCCAGCTGTTCGTCATCCTGAAAGCCGTGCCCGGCGTCAACGAGGACCACATCAAGGGCCTGCTGGCGCAGAGCCATATGGGCGGCCTGCGCTGGCAGAACCAGACCACCCGCGACACCTGGCTGCAAAACCGCCTGTTCCAGAAAAACAGCAAGATTCCCCTGTTCATCGCCGCCAACTGCGACGACGGCGGCAACGGCGCCGCGCCGGACGGCACCTTTGTGGCCACGGCGGCCGAATGCGGCGCCGGCGGCGGCACCGAAAACGCCTACCATGTGGGCTATGTCGCCGGCACGGAGGCTTCCGCCGTGGGGGCCAACTGGATGTTCAACCCCGTGTGCGATGTGTACATGAACTGGCGCAACACCATCGTAAATACCCGCAGCTTCGGCTCCGACCCGGCCGCCGTGCTGGCCAACGCGCGCGCCTACATGAAGGGCGTCAAGGACGCCAACCCCAACATGGCCGTCACGGCCAAGCACTTCCCCGGCGACGGGGTCGAGGAGCTGGACCAGCACCTGGTCATGGGCGTCAACGACCTGAGCGTGGAGGAGTGGGAAAAGAGCTTTGGCATGATCTACCGCAGCCTGATCGACGACGGGCTGGAGACCATCATGGTGGGCCACTTTGCCCTGCCGGCCATGAGCCGCAAGCTGCGCCCCGGCATCCGGGACCAGGACATCAAACCCGCCACCCTGGCCCCCGAACTGCTCACCGACCTGCTGCGCGGCGAGATGGGCTTTAACGGCGTGATCATCACCGACGCCTCCCACATGGTGGGGATGTCCGCCACCGCCCGCCGCTGCGACGCCGTGCCCGGCGCGATCATCGCCGGCTGCGATATGTTCCTGTTCACTTCGGATACCGAGGAGGACCTGGGCTATCTGCGCGCGGCCTACGAGCGCGGCGATTTGACCGAGCAGCGCCTGTCCGACGCTTTGCACCGCATCCTGGGCCTGAAAGCCCGCCTGCACCTGAACGACCCCGCCGTGGCCATGCCGCCGGAGGAGGGCCTGGCGGCCATCGGGCAGGAGCAGTTCAAGCAGTATACCGCCCAGGCGGCCGATTCCTGCATCACGCTGGTCAAGGACACCCGCGGCAACCTGCCCATCGACCCGCAAAAGCAAAAGCGCGTCTTTTTGGTCTATGTCGGCTCCACCCCCACCAGCAAGGGCTACAAGGGCGACCCCGCCAAGCAGGTGGTCATCGAGGAGCTGGAGCGCGCCGGCTTTGCGGTGGACGTGTGCCCCAACTTCCACGCCATGGAGATCGAAAACGGCGTTTCGCCCATGAACTTTGTCAAAATGCTGGACATCGGCAAGCGGCAGACCTTTATCGAAAACCACGACTGGGCGCTGCTGGTCATCAACGTCAAGGGCTACGCGCAGGAAAATAACGTCCGCCTGCGCTGGAGCTGCAACCACAGCAAGGAGCTGCCCTGGTACAACGAGGAGGTGCCCACCGTCGGCATGAGCCTGAACTATACCAACCACCTGATCGACGTGCCGCAGCTGCATACCTTTATCAACGCCTACGCGCCCGACCGCACCCACATCCGCGCGGCCATCCAAAAGCTGACCGGCCGGAGCGAGTTCAAGGGCAAGGCGGACGAAAGCGTGTTCTGCGGCCGCTGGGATACGAGGCTGTAAGCATGAAGCGCGAACAGATTTTGGCCCGCATGGGCCTGCGCCTGCCGGAAAACACCCGCCTGCGCGTGGTCGTGTGCAGCGACGTGGCCAACGAGGCGGACGACCCGTTCGCCGTGCTGCACCACCTGCTCACGCCCAACTTTGATGTGCGCGGCGTCATTGCCGCCCACTTTGAAAGCAAGGCCCCCGGCACGCGCACCACGATGGAGACGAGCTACCAGGCCCTGCTGCGCCTGCTGCGCGCGGCCGAGATCGACGATGTGCCGGCGCTGCGCGGCTGCCCGGCCCCGCTGCAAAGCGGGGGCGACGCCCCGGACAGCGAGGGCGTGCGCTTCCTGGTTGAAGAGGCTTTGCGCGACGACCCCCGCCCGCTGTATGTCACGGCGCTGGGCGCGCTGACCGATGTGGCCGCCGCCCTCAACCGCTGCCCGGCCATTGCCCAAAAGCTGACCGTGGTGTGGATCGGCGGCGGGGCGTACCCGGCCGGCGGGCGGGAGTTCAACCTGATGCAGGACATCGCCGCCGCGCGCGCCGTGTTCGCCGCGCCCTGCCGGCTGTGGCAGATCCCGGTGAACGCCTATTCCATGATGGAGGTCACGCTGCCCGAACTGGCCTGGCGCGTGCGCCCGTGCGGCGCGGCCGGGGCCTACCTGTACCGCCAGCTGGAGGCATATAACCCGCGCGAATGCGGCCCGGGCAGCCCCTTCCGCAAGGGCGAAAACTGGTGCCTGGGCGACCAGCCCGCCGTGGGCGTGCTGCTGCAATGCGACTGGCGCGGCAACTGGCACACGGCCAAAGCCCCCGCCATTGCGGACGATATGCGCTACCTGCCAAACCCGGCCGGCAAGGACATCCGCGTATACGACGCGGTGGACCCGCGCTTTATTTTGGAGGACTTCTACGCCAAGCTTGCGCTTTGCTGCCCGCGGGGGGTATAATGGAACAACGAATAATAACACATCCAAAGGAGGACCCCCTATGACCGACCTGCAACATTTCGCCCCGCAAAAAAAGTTCCTTGTCTGTGTGGATTCGGACGGCTGCGCCATGGATACCATGGATATCAAGCACTTTACCTGCTTCGGCCCCTGCATGGTGGACGAGTGGGGGCTGGAGGAATGGCGGCAGCCCATCCTGGAGCGCTGGAACCAGATCAACCTCTATACCATGACCCGCGGCATCAACCGCTTTAAGGGGCTGGCCATCGCCCTGGGCGAGATCGACGCCGCCTATACCCCCATCGAGGGGGTCAGGGAATTGCAGGCCTGGGCCGAGAGCGCGCCCGAACTTTCCAACGGCGCGCTGGAAAAGGCCCTCCCCACGGCGCAAGGCCCCTGCCTGGCCAAGGCGCTGCGCTGGTCCCAGGCGGTGAACAAAGCCATCAACGCCCTGCCCGAAAGCGAGAAAAAGCCGTTTTCCGGCGCGGCCGCGGGCCTGGCGGCCGCCCAGGCCGTGGCCGACGTGGCCGTGGTGTCCAGTGCCAACCGCGAAGCGGTCGAGGAGGAATGGGCGCGCTGCGGGCTGCTGGACCATGTGGACGTGCTGTGCTGCCAGGACGCCGGCAGCAAGGCCGCCTGCATCGCCCAGCTCAAACAAAAGGGCTACGACCCCGCCTGCATCCTGATGGTGGGCGACGCCCCCGGCGACAAAGCCGCCGCCGAGAAAAACGGCGTGCTGTTTTACCCCATCCTGGTTCGGCACGAAGCCGAAAGCTGGGCCGAGTTCGTGCAAACGGCCCTGCCCGCCCTGACCGGCGGCCGCTACGCCCCCTACGGCGCGCAGATGGCCGCGCGCTTTTTGCAAAATCTGGGCCAGTGACCCGCCCGCCCAGGGCCGCCCCGCGGCCCTGGTTTTTTGTACCTGTCCGCCAGAGCAAACACGCAACGGGATGGCAGCGCTCGCAAAGGCCATTTGTAGGGAACGGTCTTGACCGTTCCGCGAACCTTGCCGCAACCGCCATGCCCCCGGGAGGGATAAATCCCTCCCCTACGAACCACGGTTGCCGCGCAGGCCAATATTTTGCGCCGGGGCCTTACGCCCCCGAAAGGAGCACCATGAAACACCAGGCCATGAACCCCTACCTGCCTTTATACGAATACGTGCCCGACGGCGAGCCGCGCGTTTTTGGCGGGCGGCTGTACCTGTACGGCAGCCACGACGAGGCCGGCGGCACCCAGTTCTGCCAAAACGACTATGTGGTGTGGAGCGCCCCGCTCACCGACCTTTCCGACTGGCGGTACGAGGGCGTTTCCTACACCTACGCGGCTGCCGGCGCCGCGCTGGAACAGGCCGGCAACCTGGCCGCGCCCGATTGCGTGCAGGGGCCGGACGGGCGCTACTACCTGTACTATAACCGCGGCGCGCGCATGGCGTGCGAAGTCGCCGTCAGCGACAAGCCCCAGGGGCCGTTCGTTTACCTGGGCAACGTCCGCTACCCGGACGGCAGCGAGCCGCAGGCCAAGCTGTTCGACCCCGGCCTGCTCATCGACGACGATGGGCGCATCTACCTGTACACCGGCTTTGTGCCCACGCCCGGCTCGCCCTGGATCAACGTGGCCGGGCGCTACAGCCTGGGCTTTGAGCTGGAGCCGGATATGCGCACCATCAAGGCCGGCCCGGTCGAGGTGCTGCCCGGCTGCCTGGCCGCCAAGGGCACCGAATTCGAGGGCCACGGCTTTTACGAAGCCTCCAGCCCGCGCAAGATCGGCGGGCGGTACTATCTGGTCTACTCGTCCGAAAAAAGCCACGACCTGGCCTGGGCCGTTTCGGATGCGCCGCTGTCCGGCTACCGGTACGGCGGGGTGCTTGTTTCCAACGCCGACATCGGCCTGCACGGCAATACCCGGCCCAAGGCCCCCTATGGCAACACCCACGGCGGGCTGGTGCAGGTCGGCGGGCAGTGGTATGTATTCTACCACCGCCAGACCCACGGCATCGAATGCTGCCGCCAGGGCTGCGCCGAGCCGGTCACGCTGGATGCAAACGGCGCGTTCCGCCAGGCCGAAATGACCAGCTGCGGGCTGAACGGCGGCCCGCTGGCCGGGCTGGGGGCCTATAACGCCGCCTACGCCTGCAACCTGTGGGGGCCGGCCATCGGGGATACGCGGCTGACCGTCCGCGCCTGCGTGCGCGGCGCGCAGCCCCATATCTATGAGGAAAAGGACCCCGGCGGGGACGAGACCAAAGCCCTGCACTACATCGCCAATATGCAAAACGGCACCGTGGCCGGGTTCAAGTACTTTGCGCTGGGCGCGGCGCAGTCCGTGGCGCTCAAACTGCGCGGCGCGGCGGGCTGCATGGAGGTCTTTTTGGACGAAGGCTGCACCCGGCGCGCGGCCGCCGTGTCCTTTGCCGCCGCCGAAACCTGGCACACCGTGCGCGCGCCCTTTGCCGCCCCGGCCGGGGTCTGGCCGCTGTACTTCCGCCTGCAAAGCGAGGGCCGGGCGGACTGGATGGAGTTTGCGCTGGAATAAACACCGAAAAAAGGGAGGATACGAAGATGCTGGAACTGGCAAAAATTTTTGGCGACCATATGGTACTGCAGCGCGGCACGCCGCTGGCCGTGTGGGGCCGGGCGGACGCCGGCGCGCGCGTTGAACTGGAGATACAGGGCAAGCGCGCCGCCACCACGGCGGGCGCGGACGGCTGCTGGCGGGCGGAACTGCCGCCGCTGCAGACTTCCTTTGCCGAGACGCTGACCGTGACCGCCGGCGGCAGCACACGGACGCTGCGCGACGTACAGGTGGGCGAAGTGTGGCTGGCCGGCGGCCAGTCCAACATGGAGTACATGATGTACTTTGACCTGGACGCCGAAAGCGAGCGCCCCGCCTGCGCGGACGACGCGCTGCGCTTTTACGATGTGCCGGAGATCGCCTACCCCGGCCAGGACGCCGAGGCCGACTATGCCGCCTACGGCTTCTGGCGCAAGGCCGGGGCGCAGGATCTGGACTATTTTTCGGCCGTGGGCTATTACTTTGCCCGGGCGCTGCGCCGGCGCTACGGCATCCCGGTGGGCATCGTCGGCTGCAACTGGGGCGGCACCCCGGCCTGCGCCTGGATGAGCGAGCAGGCCGTGGCCAAGGGCGGCGGGCAGGCGTATCTTGACGAGTACACCGCCGCCGTCCGGGGCCTGGACGTGCAGGCCTACGACCGCGCCTTCCGCGCCGACCCGGCCAACTACCGCACTGACCTGCTGGCCGGGCCGGTGCTGAACATGATGCACGCCGGGGCCAGGCCGGCCGATATGGCCGCCGCCGCGGCGCGCCTGGGCCTGGCCGGCGGCTGGACGCCCA